>JALYKU010000143.1 GCA_030774595.1 Chloroflexota bacterium
TCGATCCAGTTCGCGACGACCCGTCGCTACAAGAACTTCTGAGCTAGCCCGGTACGGTCCGCCGGTGGAGCGGATAGCGATCATCGGCCCCGGCGGGGCCGGCAAGTCGATGCTCGCGCGTGAGCTCGGGCGGCGGCTCGACCTTCCGGTCATCCATCTCGACATCCTCTTCTGGCAGCCCGGCTGGGTCGAGCCCGACCGGGACGAGTGGGAGGCACTGAACCGACAGCTCGTGCAGGGCGAGCGCTGGATCATGGACGGAAACTACGGCGGGACGATGGAGATCCGACTGGCCGCTGCAGACACCATCGTCTTCCTCGATCCGCCGCCGCTCGTCGCCATCTGGCGGGTCATCCGGCGCCGCCGCGCCGGCCCGCGGCCGGACCTGGCGCCGTATCTCGACGAGCGGGTCGGCGCACGCGACTTCCTCGAGTTCGTGGCGTACATCTGGCGCTACCGGCGCACGCGTCGGCCGGCCGTCGAGGAGCGGATCGCGCGGCACGGCGCCGGCAAGCAGGTGTACGTCCTCCGCGCGCGGCGTGACGTGCGCAGGTTCCTGGCCCTAGTCTCCCCGCCATGAAAGTCGGCATCGTCGTCCCCTACTCGTGGTCCTTCTGGGGCGCGGTGGTCGAGCACGCCGAGCTGCAGGCAGAGGCGCTGAGCAAGCTCGGGATCGAGACGCGAACGATCATGGGCAACGACCCACCGGGGCAGTTCACGCGCGTCCTCCACCCGCGCGTCGGCCGGCATGGAAACCCGCCCGACGACGTGATCCCGATCGGCCGCTCGGTGATCGTGCCGGCGAATGGGACGCTGCCGAACATCATCCTCAGTCCGCGCTCGCTCTTCCGCATCAAGCGTGTCCTCGAGCGCGAGCGCTTCGACGTCATCCACCTGCACGAGCCGATGACGCCGATCCCGTGCATCGCCACGCTCGCGCTTGCGAGAAGCCCGATGGTCGCCACACACCACGCGAGCGGCGACTTGAGCTGGATGAGACTCGCGCAGCCGGTCTGGGGCTTCCTCGGCGAGCGGATCGACCACCGGATCGCGGTCTCCGAGCAGGCGCGCGAGACCGCGGAACGCTGGACCCCAGGCGACTACGAGGTGATCCCGAACGGCGTCCTGATCCCGCCTGAGGCCGATCCGCGCGGACGCGAGCACAGGATCCTCTTCGCGGGCCGGCAGGAGCGGCGCAAGGGCCTGCACGTGCTGCTGCGCGCGTGGCCGGAGATCCGGCGACGAAGCGGGGCGACGCTTCGAATCGCCGGGGCCGACCCGCTCGCCGTGCGGCTACTCCTGAGCCGGCTGCGGGTTCCGGATGAGGGCATCGACGTGCTCGGCTTCCTTTCGCAGGACGAGTTGACCGCGGAGCTGCTCGCGGCGAAGGCGCTGGTCGCGCCGTCGCTCGGAGGCGAGAGCTTCGGGATGGTGCTCACGCGCGCATTCGCCTGCGCGACGCCAGCGGTCGCTTCGGACATCGCCGGGTACCGGGACGTGGCCTCGACGGAGACCGCGGTGCTGTTCCCAGCGGGTGACGCCGATCGGCTGACGGACGCGGTCGTCGGGCTCCTCGGGGACGAGGAGGGCCGCATCGCGCTCGGCGCGGCCGCGCGCGAGCTCGCCGTCGAGCGCTATTCGTGGGACGACATCGGACGCCGGCTCGCCGGCATCTACGAAAGGCTCGCTGCGTGAGACGCGGGATTCCCGAACGTCCCTGGGTGCGATTCGCGCTCTTCCTCCCGCTTGCGGCGCTCGTGGTCGTACTGTTCTGGTGGCGCGGCCCGAGCTGGCACCAGGTGTGGGACGCGTTCACGATCGTCCGCTGGCGCTGGGTGATCGCGGCCATCGGGCTCAACCTGGTCTCGGTGCTGGCCCGCTCGCTCGCGTGGCGGACGGTGATCCGGCAGGCGATTCCGCCTCCGCGGCCGCGCTTCCCGCTTGTCTTCTCGGCCTTCTCGGTCGGTCTCTTCGCGAACGCCCTCCTCCCGGGCCGGATCGGCGAGCTCGCGCGCGTCGCGGTGCTGAACCGCAGGCTTCCGCCCAAGCGCGGGGCGTGGGCCACGCTCGTCGGAACCGTCTTCGCGCACCGCGTCTTCGACGTCATCCCGGTGATCTTCCTGATCGTCTACGTCCTGCTGACCGCGCGAATCCCGGCCTGGGCGATCACTAGCCTGGAGGTCTTCGTCGGGATCGGCGTGGCGCTCTTCGCCTTCGCCATGGCGACCGCGCGCCTGCGCCATCGCCCGACGTTGGACGAGCTCGGTGTCGTCAGGCGGCTCCTTGCGATGGGACGCCAGGGGCTCGCGGTGATGCGCGCGCCGCTGCCGACCGTGGTCGCGATCCTGTTCCAGACCGGCGGCTGGATCTGCCAGCTGCTCGCTGTGTGGGCCTCGATGCGGGCGTTTCACATCAACCTCGCGCTGCCCGCCGCCGGGCTCGTGCTGCTGCTGATGAACGTCGCGACGGTCTTCCCCTTGTGGCCAGGGAATGTCGGGCTCTTGCAGTTCGCGATCGCGTTCCCGCTCACGAGCTACGGCATCGCGTACGCGCACGGCGTTGCGTTCGGGTTCGGACTGCAGGCGATCGAGGCGTCCGTCGGCGTCGGCGTCGGGCTGCTGTTCCTCGCGCGCGAGGGTCTGTCGCTCGGGATGGTGCGCGTGATGCCCGACGCTTCCCAGGCCGAGGTGCCCGAGGACGAGGAGGCGTCGGAGGCCCGCGAGGCCCTCCAGCGCGAGCACGTGAGCGGATAGGAGG
>JALYKU010000144.1 GCA_030774595.1 Chloroflexota bacterium
CGCGGGCCCTTCTCACGCGGCCGTGACCGTCACCCCGGAACCCGACACCACCTCGCCGATGAGCGCCGCGTGGACATCGCGCGCGAGCGTCGCGTCACGCCACGCGTCCCGCGCGCCAGCCGGCACGCCGAGCAGCAGTCCGCCGGACGTCTGCGGATCGAGCATCAGATCCTCGGCGGCGCGGTCGAGGCCCTCCAAACGTACGAGCCCCTCGCCGACGAAGTACGAGCGATTGCGCTCGCTCCCGCCCGGGATCGCGCCTCGCTCCGCCCACACGCGGGCGGCGGGAAGGAGCGGGACGTGCGCAGCGCGGAGGCGGATCGCGACGCCCGAGCGCTGCGCCATCTCGTGGGCGTGCCCCACGAGCGAGAAACCGGTGACGTCCGTCGCCGCGCGGACCCCGGCGGCCATCGCTGCCTGGGCCGCGGCGCGGTTCAGAGCGCTCATCGACGCGACGACCGAGGCGAGATCCTCCGGCGCGAGCTGACCGCGCTTGTGCGCGGTCGCGAGGATCCCCGTGCCGATCGGCTTCGTGAGCCAGACCTCGTCCCCGACTGTGAGCGCCGACTTCAGCAGCATGCGGCCCGGATGCACATGTCCCGTCACCGAGAGCCCGAACTTCGGCTCGACGTCGATCAACGTGTGCCCGCCGGCGACGACGCCGCCGCCCTCCCCCACCTTGTCCACGGCGCCCCGCAACAGCATCTCGAGCTGCTCGAGCGGAGCCAACTCCGGCCACGCGGCGATGTTGAGCGCGAATGCCACCTCGCCGCCCATCGCGTACACGTCGGACATGGCGTTCGCCGCACCGATCGCTCCCGATGCGTACGCGTCATCGACGATCGGTGGGAAGAAGTCGAGCGTCGTGACGATCGCGAGGTCGGGGGCGACCTGGTACACCGCAGCATCGTCGCTGCTGCTGAGCCCGACGAGGAGCTCTTTCGGGCTCTGCTGAGTGGTCAGCGGGCGCAGCACCTGCGCCAACGGGCCGGGGCCCATCTTCGCCCCTCAGCCAGCGCATGAGGACAGCGATGTGAGACGGACGAGCTCGCGAAGGTCGGTCACCGACCGAGGATAGCCCTGAATGCGGCCATCACGGCACCGCGAGCGGCGTTCGTATCGAGGTATACCAAACAGCGACCGCAAGAACGATGAGAAGGCATGCGAGTGCGAGGTGGCGGCCCCCGCGTCCGCCCCGCGCGATGACAGATATGAGCAACAGCGCGGCCATTCCGATGAGCGCGAGATCCAGGCCAAGGAAGAAGAGGAGCGCGCTCAGACGACGTTGTGTTCCTTCACGAGTGCGCCGGTGCGGAATCGCTCGAGGCGCAGTCCTGACACGTCAAGCGCCGTCGGGACGCCGAGGATCAGCTCCGCGACGACTTCTCCGGCCGCGGGCGCGTGCATGAGGCCATGGCCCGAGAATCCTGTCGCGCATACGAAGCCGCCGACCGCATCGACGGCGCCGAGGATCGGGTGCTTGTCGGGGGTGTCCTCGTACAGACCGGCCCAGCCGGTGCGGACCGACGTGCGCTCGAGGATCGGCAGCCGCGCGAGCGCGCGCTCGACCACCGTCGGAAGGAAGTCGGGGTTGACGCTCTCAAGGAACCCAGGCGGGTCCGCCGGGTCCGCCATGCCGAGGAGGACGCCGCCGCTCTCGCGATGCATGTAGAGGCCGTTCGTAAAGTCGATCGTAAGAGGGAACTCGCGGTCGAATCCTGGGACCGGTGCGGTGATGAAGATGTGCCGCCGCAGCGGGCGCACGGGGAGATCCACACCCGCCAAGCGCCCGACCTCCGCGGCCCAGGGTCCGGCGGCGTCCACCACCGTCGCGCAGGCGATGCGCTCGCCGTGAGCGCGCACGGCGGCCACGTGCCCCCCTTCGACCTCGATGGAGGTCGCGGCCGCGTGCTCCCGGAACTCGACACCCCGCCCGCGCGCGCGGGCCACGTACCCGTTCAGGATGCTGGTCGGGTCGGCGTGACCGTCCAGGGCGCAGAACGTCGCGAACCGCAGGTCATCGGCCACGAGCTCCGGAAAGAGCTCGTGGACGGCGGCGGCATCGAGGCGACGCGCGGGCACATCGAGCCGCTGCCAGAGCGCGAGCGAGCGCGTGAACGGCTCGACGTCGCGGTCCGTGGTGATGAGAAAGAGGTAGCCTGACTGGCGGAACTGCGGATCGATGCCCATCTCCTCGCGGAAGGCGAGGAAGCGCGGGAGCGAGCGCTGCGAGAGCCGCACATTGATCTCGGTCGAGAACTGGAGCCGGATACCGCCCGCGTTCTTGCTCGTTGAGCCGGACCCCAGAGTGTCCCGTTCGAGCACGACGACGTTGGTCTGGCCGCGCTGCGCGAGGTGACATGCGATGGAGGCACCGATGACACCCCCGCCGATGATCACGACCTCGGCGGTACGAGCCACCTACTGTTCCGGCGGTACGGCCGAGGGCGCGATCCGGACCATCGCGAGCATCGCCTTGTAGACCTCGATCGCGCGCGCGGCGCCCGCCCGAAGCTGCTCCTGCCCGCGCATCGGATGGAGCAGCCGCGCCGAATAGCGGCCGGTGGCCTCCTTGGTCTTCACCGCCACGATGTCGGGCACCAGCGCGCGGTCCTCGCGGCACGTCGCCCCATCGCCCGACACGAGCGAGACGCTGGCGCCGAAGTAGCCGGCGAGCTGGACGTTGAGGGTCGTCTCCCCCACCGGAGCGCCGTTGAGGCGGCACTCGTACACCGCGCGGCCGGCGTACGTGTGATCGAGGACGGCCCTTGGATGACCGGCGCGGCCCTGATAGCCCACGAAGAAGCAGGTGTCATAGCCTCCGTCGATCCCCTGACCCATGAACCACGGCTTCGCGGTACCCGCGAGAAGCTCGGCGCGGGGGTCGACCTCATCGGCGAAGAGGTTGTGCATGGTTCCGTGCGAATCGTTGACGCAGAACCGGTCGGCACCTGCGGTCGAGGCGCCTTCGATACACGCATTAACCTCCTGCGTCATCCACGTGCGCGCGCGCTCGTATTCGACGCCCTTCATCATCACGTGGCTGTACGCGGCCACGCCGCCGACGCCCTCCATGTCGACGGATATCCACACGCTCGTGACGGCGCCTCTGGCCACGAAGCGATGCTACCGAGTGTCTCGTATCCTCGCCCCGTGGCCGAGACCTCCGTCGGAACGCGCAGCGAATGGCACGTCGAGAAGACCGAGGCCACCGCGAGTCACGGAATGGTGACCGCCGACAATCCCCTGGCCGCCGAGGCGGGGCTCGAGATCCTGAAAGCGGGCGGCAACGCGGTCGACGCCGCGGTCGCGGCCGCTTTCGCGGTCGGAGTCGCCGAGCCGTTCACGAGCGGCGTCGGCGGCGTGGCCGCGATGGTCATCCGCCGAGCGGACGGCCACACGAGCGTCATCGACGGCAGCGCGACCGCGCCGCAATCCGCCCGCGAGGACATGTACGAAGTGCTGTCGGGCGGCGAGCGCGTCGGGATGTACGGCTGGCCGGCGACGAAGGACGACGCGAACAACGTCGGCTACCGGGCCGTCGGCGTGCCGGGGACCGTGGCGTGTCTCTGCCTCGCGCTCGAGCGGCACGGCAGGATGGACCGGGGGACCGTCATGCGCCCCGCGATCGCGCTCGCGGAGAACGGCTTCGAGGTCGACTGGTACACCGCGCTCGCCATCGGCGCGTATGCGGAGCGCCTGTGGCCGTTCCCCGACTCCAGGCGCATCTTCTACCGGCCGAGCGGAGCCCCGCTGCGTCCGACGACCGGCTTCGATCCGGCGGACCGGCTGGTCCAAAGCGACCTGGCGGAAACGCTGCGCACGATCGCGGCGAAAGGCGCGGACGGCTTCTACCGCGGCCCGATCGCGGCGGCGATCGACGCCGACATGCGCGCCAACGGCGGGCTGATCACGGCGGAAGAGATAAGCGACTACCGGGCTCGCGAGCTTCCGGCTCTCGAGGCGAGCTATCGCGGCGACCGGATCCTCACGACGCCGGGAGCGACGGGCGCCATCACCGTAGTCGAAATTCTGAATGTGCTGGAAGGCTTCGACCTCCGAGGGATGCCGTCGGATACCGCTCGTCTGCACCTGATCGCCGAAGCACAGCGCCGCGCGTTCGCCGATCGCTTCGCTCGCCTGGCCGATCCGGCATTCGTCGGCGGTGAGCCATTCGAGGCGCTCGCATCCAAGGAGTTCGCCGCCGAGCGACGACGCTCGATCGACCCCCGGCGGGCCGATCCCGCGGCGGGGCCGGCGGAGATGGCGCGTGGGGCCGTGGCGCGAGCGGCCGCGCCAGGAGATCACACCACCCACGTGTGCGCCGTCGATGGCGACCGGACGCTGGTCTCGCTGACGTCGACGCTCGGTCAGGGTTTCGGATCGGGCGTCGTTGCGAAGGGGACGGGCATCGTGCTCGCGGACGTCATGACGTGGTTCGATCCACGGCCCGGCGGGGTCAACTCGATCGCGCCGGGCAAGCGGATCCTCTGGGCCGCGGCGCCGATGGTCGTCGTGCGCAACGGCGAGCCCGTGCTCGTCCTCGGAGCGCCCGGCGGGCGAAAGATCATGAGCGCGGTCGCGCAGTGCGTGGTGCGGATGGTGGACAGGGATGACGGGCCGCAGGCGGCGGTGAACCGGCCGCGCGTGCACTGCGAGGGCGAGACGACACAGGTCGACGCGCGGGTGGGACAGGCGACGCTCGACGAGCTGGACGCGATCGGCCACATCCTCGACGTGCGCGAGGAGACGTTCTTCTCGTCGCACTTCGCGCGGCCGAGCGCGATCGCGATCGATCGGGAGAGCGGGCTGCTCAGGGCCGGTGTGCCCCAGACGAAGCCCACGTTGGCGGCGGGGTACTGAGCGGTGCTTCGCTACACTGTGTCGCAAATTCGCCGAAGTGGTGAAACGGTAAACACAGCAGTTCCAGGGGCTGCCGCCTGCAAGGGTTTGGGGGTTCGAATCCCCCCTTCGGCACAGAGGTTGCGATCGCGATAGGCGGTCCACTTCGCCCACTTGCGCTCAAGGCGCGGTGCGGCGTCGTCTTCATACAGCTTGGTGAGCAGGCGTATGGATTCGTGCTTACCGTACTTCAACACGAAGAACTCGTGCCGCCCACGCTTCGCCGCAGTCCGCTGGACGTAGCCTCCGATCTGCAATGAAGCATTGAGCCGGGCCCGCAGCCACTGGATGTGTGCCTTGCTTGCCGACGTGAACAACACCCACAGCCGCTCGTACCGGTAGTTCGGATACGTCGAGCGCGTCGGCGCGTGCACAATTGTGTAGACGCTTCCGTCGCCGTCCAGTAAGCCCCGTACGAGCGGCAAAAAGCACTCCTCCGGCACATCCACCCCTCCGAGGGTCAAGCTCTTTCGCTGATGCAGCCCGATCGACTCGAGCCAGCGGTACATCGCGACATCACCGAACAGCGCGCGATAGCGAACGTTTCCGACGCGCGTCGGCAGAGCGTGGACCCGATCTGACCGTCCAATGCATCGCAGGAACGATTCGACGAGCACGCGGTCGTTCGAGTCGAAAGATATGTGCCTGCCCGTGTTCAAGAGGCACCCGTCCGTGGCGATCAGGCCGACCGCGTAGGCAAGTTCGGGCGTCCAGATGAGGGGAAGGGTTCGTCGGCCTTGCTTCATGCGATAGGCGCCGCGCGGCTTGCCGAGCCTCGCCGCCGCGTTGCGCGCCACACGTCCGTCGTTCGCCGCCGTTAGTCCCTTCGACCAATTGTTGCCCACGACCGCATCTACCCATACCGCGGGAGCCGTGGGAAGGGGCACGAAGTGTCAAACGGTGTCGCACGTTGGTGCCGCATGAACTCGCGTCCGCGAGGCGGCACGCACGTCCGTGCCACCGGTCAGCGCGCGGGCGCGGTCCTCACGTACCAGTCCGCGGCGTTCCAGAACCGCTGCATGGGATCGTTGATCGTCGCGACCTTGAGGCCGTGCACCGAACGATTCATCGCGTACAGGTAGTCGGCGAAGTACAGGAAGACTACGGGCACGTCCGTTGCGATCGCCTGGAACACCGGCGCGTACAGGGCCCGCCGCGCGTCGAGGTCGAATGTGCGGCGGGCCAATTCCAGGTCCCTGTCCAAAGGAAGCGTCGAGTATCCGGAGAAGTTGTGGCCCGGGTCCTTGG
Organism: Chloroflexota bacterium; assembly: GCA_030774595.1. The sequence continues at coordinate 6,151 of JALYKU010000144.1, forward strand.
CCTGGCTCGAGTGGAAGAAGCCGTACGGGTCGGGATCCCCGGGGATCGTCACGCCTACGAGCAGCGCGTCGAACGTGCGCTGGCGCGCCGTCTTGTCCACGAGCTCGCCGAACGGCAGGGTCGCCAGCTCGACCTTCATACCCGCCGCGTTCAGGTCGCCGACGATCTGGAGGCCGGAGGTGACGCGCGCGGCCTCGTCGGACGTCGTCACGCTGAACATGAGCGGGACTCCGTCTCGGTCACGGACCCCGTCGCCGTCGTGGTCGGTCCAGCCCGCTTCATCGAGCATCGCCTTCGCGGACGCGAGCGAGTACGAGTACCGCGTCACGTCCTTGACGTACGCCCACGAGGTCGATTGCACGAACTCGTCGGCGAGCGTTCCTCGCCCGCCGATGGAGACCTGCATGACGCGGCCGCGATCTATGGCGGTCGCGATCGCCTGACGAACGGCCCTGTCGCGGAACACCGCCTTCTCGGGCCGCACGTTCAGGTACATGGCGGTGAAGTCGTTCGTCGGGAAGCTGTAGAGGTCCACGTTGCGAAGCGTTCTCGCCCGCTCTGCGTCGCCGGTGGCGATGCCCCCGACCCCGTCCACCTCTCCTCGCGCGAGCGCCGCGAGCGCATCCGAGGTGTCGCTGTAGAACCTAAGGACGACCCGGTCGAGGTACGGACGCGCGCGATCGGGGGCGGTGCCGTAGAAGCTGGCGTTGCGTACCAGCACGATCTGGCGGCCGTCCAGCTCCGACGCTTTGAAGGGTCCCGTGCCCACCGGGCTCGCATTGAAGCTCTGCCGGGCGAGCTCCGGGTAGGAGATCCCCACGAGCAGATGGGATGGCAGCAGCGGCACGGTCGTACTGTCGGCGAATGGTCCGTACGCCTCGGGCAGCGTGAAACGCACGGACTTCGGGCCGAGCGCCTCCACGGCGACGCCGCGGAACGCATCGCGGTACGGTCCCACATACGCGCGGTCCTGCAGCAGTCCGACCGTGAACACGACGTCGTCCGCGGTGACTTCGACGCCGTCGTGCCAGGTCGCATCCGGCCGGATTTCGAACGACCAGACGCGGGCGTCGGCCGTGCGGAACGCGGCCGCGATATCCGGGACGATCGCCCCGTTCCGGTCGTAGCGGGTGAGTCCCGTGAAGAGGAGGCGTGAGGCGTCCCTGTCCACGCTCGTCGCGGCGATGATCGGGTTCAGGTACTGCGGGACGCCCGCGACGCCCTCGACGTAGGTCCCGCCGAACGCGGGCATGCTCGCCGACGCATCGGACCGGTCGGTGAGGATCGCCACGACGCTCGTGACCACCAGAAGCCCGATGAGCGAAAGGACGATGAGCTTGTCGCGACGGGTCACGTCCGGCGGAACGTTCGCCTGGACGGCAGCGGCGTCGCTACGTCCCGGTGTTCCGGGCGCCCACGATCGATATCAGCACGTAGACCGAAACGAGCACGATGGTGAGGCGGAAGAGAGTGCGCTCCAGGCCGCGGCGGCTGCGGTACGCGGTGGACTCGCCGCCGAAGGTCGATGACAGGCCCGTCCCTCGCGCCTGCAGCAGTATCGACGCCGCGACCGAGACGGCAATGAGAATCTGCGCGACCTGTAGCAGTTGCATCGGAAGTGCGAAGTGTACGCGACCGCCTTGGTCAAGATCTCGGCGCGCCTTCGCCCGCTCATCGAGGCAGATACACGTACAGGCCGGAACTTGATGCGTCGAGCCTGTATCGCGCCAGGACCTCACGAACGAGCACGGGGTGCCAGCGCGACCGCTCGAAGGCGGGCGCCCCCTCGAGCCGCTCGAGATCCGCCTGGCTCACGACCGCGACGAACGTGGCCCGCGAGACGGGATCGATGAGCGGACGCGCCTCCAGCGAACCGCGCTCCACGAGCCGTGACCAGAGGAACAGATCGTCGACGACCGGTTCGCGCCCTTCCGCGATGAGCAGACCGCTGTCCTCCACGAGCGCCGGACCCGCGGGGAGCGCCGCGATGACGTCCGCACGGGCCGGGTCGCCCCATGCGCCCGTTGTCGGCGTCCGTCCGGGAAGGATGCCGAACGGGTTCAGCACCGCGACGCCGATCAACAGCTGCACGGCGGCCGCGGCCGGATACCACGCTCGCCAGCGCTGCCGAGCCGCGACCGACGCGAGCGCGAGAGCGGCAGCCGCGGAAAGATCGAGGATGTAGTTGATCGTCGCGCCCTCTCGTCCGCCGAGCAGAACGATGGCGATCGCAGCGACGAGATACGCGCCCAGGGGGCCTCGAGCCGCGCGGAACACGAGCGCGAACGCGACCGGCACGCCGGCCGTGAGCGCGGCGACGAGGACCAGCTGCGCTGCCGACGCGGCGCTCCAGGGAAGCGCGTTCCACGACACGACGTGGAGCAACACGGCGTCGGGCGCTGCGAGCTCGGGAAACACGATCACCGCGACCGCGCCCGCCGCGAGCGCGCCGAGAACGACCCGCGCGAGCGCCATCGGGCCGCTAAGGACCAGCACCCACGCCGCAAGGGCGACCGCCGGCAGCGCCGCCGTGGGTTTGGCGAGGATCGCGAGCGCAAGGAGCGCACCTCCCGCGACCCCGCCTGCGATGCCGCGGCCGCGGGACCGCTCGACGTGGAGGAGTGCATCGCCGGGGAACGCGCCCCGGCCGCGCGAGCGCTCGACCGCGAGAGACGCACGGCCAGGGAGTGCACGCCCGCCATTCGAGCGCTCCAACACGAGAACGGCGATGACGGTCAGCGCGAGCGCCAGCAGGTCCGGCTTGACCGCGGGCCCCCACAGCGCCACGGGCGCCGTCGCGATCCACGCCGCCGACAGCGCGAGCGCGGCGACGGCCCCTCCGCTGCGCGCCCGCCACGCGATCGCGCCCGCGACGCAGAGCGTGCAGATGACGCTGGCGACGCGCCCCGCGACGAACGGATCGCCGAGGCCCGCGACGCGAAGGTACAGCGGCGGGTAATTCGCCGCGGTGAAGATCGGGGCCGCCGCGGCCGATGCGGTGCCCGCGTACTCGGCGCCCGCGCGCGCGAGCAGCGACGCGTGCGCGACGGCGCCCTCGCCGTAGAGCACCGGAGCGCGGCCGGCGATCGCCGCTCCCCAGTGCCACAGCGCGACGACCGCCAAGGCACCCGACACCGCGAGGAGG
>JALYKU010000145.1 GCA_030774595.1 Chloroflexota bacterium
GCGGCGAGGTGACGCAGGTGACGGGCATCTACTTCGACTCCCTGCAGCGCCGGCTGATCGCGACGAGCGACGGGCGCTGGGTCCAGGAGGATCGCCCGCGGATCCGGCTCGCCGCCCAGGTGGTGGCCAAGCGCGGTGACGTGATCCAGACGGGCTGGCAGGGACCGGCCGCGTGCGCGGGGGTGGAGTTCCTCGATGTCCACCCACCCGAGGAGACCGGTCGCCGCGCCGCCGAGCGCGCGGTCGTGATGCTCGACTCGATCCCGGCGCCGGCGGGCGAGATGGCGGTCGTCGTGGCCAACGGCTGCGGCGGCGTCCTCTTCCACGAGGCGGTCGGCCACCCGCTCGAGGCCGACGCCGTGGACAAGGAAGCGTCGGTCTATCGAGGGCTCGTCGGCACGCAGTGCTCGAGCGAGCTGATCAACGGGGTCGACGACGCGACGATCCGCAACGGCTGGGGCTCGTTCGACTTCGACGACGAGGGCACCCCCGCCGAGCGAACGGTGTTGTTCACCGACGGCGTCCTGCACGGGTTCCTGCAGGATCGGATGCGCGCGGCGCGGATGGGCGCCCAGGTCACCGGCAACGCGCGACGCGAGTCCTACGCGTACCCGCCGATCGTTCGCATGACGAACACGAACATCCTGCCCGGCACGAGTGACCCGCAGCAGATCATCCGCGACACGGACCGCGGCATCTACGTGACGGGGCTCGGCGGCGGACAGGTGAACCCCGCCAGCGGCGACTTCGTGTTCGGCGTCTCGGAGGGCTACCTGATCGACCACGGCGAGATCACCACGCCCGTGCGCGGCGCGAACCTGATCGGTCGCGCGATCGACGTGATGAGCTCGGTCGACGCCGTGGCGTCGGACTTCGAGACCTGGGAGGGCGTCTGCGGCAAGGACGGTCAGGGCGCGCCGGTCGGCAGCGGCTCGCCAACGCTGCGCATCTCCAAGATCACGGTCGGGGGCACCGGTGTCTGAGCTGCGCGAGCTGGTGCAGGCCGCGATGGCGGCCGCGACCGGGGGCGAACAGGTCGAGGCCTACGCCGAGGAGGAGCGGCGCACGGAGGTCAGCGCGCTCCGCGGCGAGGTCGAGGGGATGACGTTCGCGGAATCCCGCGGGGTGGGCGTTCGCGTGATCCGGGATGAGCGGCTCGGCTACGCGTGGGCCGCAGACCCGTCGGCGGACGAGGTCCGCGACGCCGTCGCGCGGGCGAGGGAGAACGCAGCGCTCGCGGAGCCCGACCCCTCCAACGGACTGCCGGACGCCGCGCCGATCGATCCGATGCCCGAGCTGTTCCGTCCGGAGAGCGCCGCCATCCCCGTCGACGACAAGGTTCGGATGGCGCTTGATCTCGAGCGCTACACGGTTTCGCGCGACGCGCGCGTCACGAAGGTCGACCTCGCACAGGTCGGCGACCAGGTGTCGCACGTCGCGATCGCCTCGACCTCGGGCGTCGACCTTGCGTACGAGCGGACCGACGGCTGGGTCGTCGCGGTCACCCTCGCGATGGAGGGCGACGACACGCAGACCGGTTTCTCGTTCGCGATCTCGCGAGGGCTGGACCAGCTCGCGTGGGAACCGATCGCCGAGGAAGCGGTCGATCGCGCGGTGCAGATGCTCGGCGCGCAGAAGCCCGAGACGTCGAAGGTGCCGGTGATCCTCGACCCCTTCGCGGCGTCGAACTTCCTCGGGGTGCTGGCGGGCGCCCTGAACGCCGACGACGTCCTGAAGGGACGGTCGTTGTTCACCGACCTGGTCGGCCAGGAGGTCGGGTCCAGCGCCTTCACGCTGATCGACGACGGTCGCCGCGCCGACGGACCGGGTGCGTGCCCGTTCGACGGTGAGGGGGTGCCGAGCGGCCGGACCGAGCTGTTCACCGGCGGGGTGCTGAACGGCTTCCTGCACTCCACCTATACGGCACGCCGCGCGGGCAACGGGCAGCGCTCCACAGGCAACGCGAAGCGCGGCGGATACAAGAGCGCACCCGGTGTCGGCACGTCGAACTTCTTCATCGATGCCGGGGACCGCGGCTTCGACGCGCTGCTCGCCGATGCCGAGGGCGGCGTGCTGATCATGGAGGTGAGCGGCGTGCATTCGGGCGCGAACCCGATCAGCGGCGAGTTCAGCGTCGGCGCGACGGGTCGGCGGATCGGACCGGGCGGTGCGCTCGGCGAGCCGCTGCGCGAGATGACCGTCGCCTCGACGCTGCCCGAGATGTTGCAGGGTGTCGGCGCCGTCGGCAGCGATCTGCGGTTCTTCTCCAGCGTGGGCACCCCGTCGATCCTGATCGGTGAGATGACCCTCGCCGGCGTCTGATGATCGCGATCTCGGTCGCCGGACCGGAGCGGATCGCCGACATCGAGCACCTCACCCGGGCGCTGCACGAGCACCATCGGACGGTGGATCCCGCGATCCCCGCGATACCGCTGCGTGACACGGACGCGTGGTGGGAGGTTCGCAGCGAGCGATACGCGGCGTGGCTCGATGAGCCGGCCAGCTTCCTGTTGGTCGCGGAGGGTGACGGTGCCGCGGTCGGCTACGCGTTGGTCACCTTCCACGGACGCGACGACTCGAACACGACGGGGGAGCGGTTCGCGGAGCTGCAGTCGCTGGTCGTCGCGCCCGAACATCGCGGCGCCGGGGTCGGAGGCGCCCTGTTGCACGAGGTCTATCGGCAGGTGCGGTCGCGCGGCGCCGAGGAGATG
>JALYKU010000146.1 GCA_030774595.1 Chloroflexota bacterium
GAGCGCCGTCGGCCCGCTGACCAGCGTCACGTCCGCGCCGGCGCCGCGCGCGGCGGCCGCGATGGCGTAGCCCATCTTCCCGCTCGAGCGGTTCGTGAGGACCCGCACGGGATCGATCGGCTCGGCCGTCGGGCCCGCGGTGACCACGACGTGGCGTCCGGCGAGCGAGCGGCCCTGGGCGAGCGCGTCCTCGATCGCGGCCCAGATGCGCTCGAGCGAGGCGAGGCGGCCCTCGCCGCTCGTGCCGGAGGCCAGCTCCCCCGGCTCCGGGTCGACGATGCCGATGCCGCGCGCACGAAGCCGCGCGACGTTCTCGCGCGTGGCGAGGTTCGCCCACATGTGCGTCTCCATGGCCGGCGCGACGACGACGGGCGCGGCGGTGGCGAGCACGGTCGTCGCGATCAGGTCGTCGGCGAAGCCGCTCGCGAGCCGGGCGATGACGTTCGCCGTCGCTGGAGCGACCACGACGACGTCCGCCTGCGCTCCCATGGCGACGTGCCCGGCCGCGCGATCGTCCTGCGAGCCGAACATCTCCACGGCGACGGGACGGTACGTGAGCGCCTGGAAGGTGAGCGGCTGCACGAATTCGCTCGCGCCGCGGCTCATGATCACCTGCACCGTCGCTCCGGCCTGCGTCAGCCTGCGCGCGAGCTCGATGGTCTTATACGCGGCGACGGACCCGGTCACGCCGAGTACGACGAACCGGCCAGCGACGACGCTCAGGTGTTGAGCTCCCACAAGAGGCGCAGGCAGTCGAGGAGCCTCAGGCGTTCAGCTCCCACAGCAGGCGCAGGCCCTCGAGCGTGAGATCGTCGTCGACAAGCTCGATGCAGGCGGTCAGCGGGGCGATCGTCGCCGCGAGACCTCCGGTGCCGATGACGCGCGGCGCGGGCGGGGCCAGCTCGGCGACCAGTCGCGCGACGAGGCCCTCCACCAGGCCGACGTAGCCGAACATGATCCCGCTGCGCAGGCAGTCCGCGGTGTTCTTTCCGATCGCGTCCTTCGGGGGGGTCAGGCCGACGCTGAAGAGGCGCGACGCGCGCCCGAACAGCGCCGCGGCGGAGACCTCGAGGCCGGGAGCGAAGGCCCCGCCGAGGAAGTCGCCTTCGGCGCTCACGACGTCGAAGTTCGTGGACGTCCCGAAGTCCGCGACGATCGCGGGGCCGCCGTAGCGGCGATGCGTCGCGAGCGTGTTGGCGATACGGTCGGCGCCGACCTCCGCGGGGTTGTCGACGCGCAGACGCACTCCCGTCTTGACACCGGGCCCGATGACGAGCGGTTCTCGCTCGAGATATCGCTCTCCGAGGCGGCGGAACGCGACGGTGAGCGACGGCACGACGCTCCCGAGGACCATCTCCATCTCGTCGAGGGCGAGGTCCTCGTTCGCCAGGAGCGCGTCGATCATCACCGCGAGCTCGTCCTCGGTCCGGTCATGCACGGTCGACGTGCGCCACGTGGCGATCAGCTGGCTGCCGCGATACGCGCCGATGACGACGTTGGTGTTGCCCACGTCGATCGCGAGGAGGAGGGACATCAGTCGCTCGACTCGGTCGCGCCGGTGCGCAGCTTCCCCTTCTCGGCGTGGGACGCCAGGCGCCTTGCGACGTTGGCCGGCACGAGCGAGTCGACCGGCGCGCCGAACGCGACGAGCTCCTTGACGCGCGAGGCCGACAGGAACAGGTACTCCGGCGCGGTCATGAGGAACACCATCTCGATCTCGGGCGCGAGCCGGTGATTCATGTTCGCCATCTCGAACTCGAACTCGAAGTCGGAAAGCGCACGGATGCCGCGGATGACGAAGCGGGCGCCGCACTCCCGCGCGAACTCGACCTGCAGCCCGTCGAATCCCCTGACCTCGACGTTACGCAGGCCGGCGCAGGCCTCGCGCATGAGCTCGATCCGCTCGGCCGAACTGAAGACCGTCTTCTTCGACAGGTTCACGCCGACGCCGACCACGACCTTGTCGAACAGTCGGACCGCGCGCTGGACGATATCGACGTGCCCGTTGGTGGGCGGGTCGAACGAGCCCGGATACATGCCGATTCGCGGATCGGTCACCATGCAGGTCGCGCCCCCTTCATAGGTCGTGCACGCCGCGACGGCATCGTACGCCCAGTGACGCGATCCGGCAGTCCGTCCATCGGCCGGTATTTCAGGGCCAGCCGCTAACCGGGTGCGACGCCGAAGAGCTGCCACGTGCCGGGCCCACCCTTGAGCCAGCGTCGTGATACGCACATTTCCCTGGTAAGCCTAGAAAGCGAGACGCCGGACGCGAACACTTCCGCAGCACGGCCCCGACGAAATAGTCACGGCGGAAGACGCCGAGGTGTCTACCTCGCCGTTCTAGTGTTTCTTGGAGCCGCTTATCTCAGCCAGAATCTGCTCACGCGGGGTACGGAGGGTCACGGCGGGGACTTCACGGCGTTCGCCGTCCGACCGATTCCAAAA
>JALYKU010000147.1 GCA_030774595.1 Chloroflexota bacterium
CTCGGCTCGGTCGCTTCGCAAAAGATGAACATGACGGTCAAGGCGAACGGCGCGACGATTCCGGTGGTACAAACGGCGACGTCCACGGTCGAGATCGCGCGCTGAGTTGGCGCTGCGCGCCGCATCACGCGTCGCGACAGCTGGTCCAGCAAGTCACCATGAGGTGTGATGGCTGACGAGCGGCGGATTGCGGTGCTGGAAACTCACGTACGCTCGCTGTACGAGCAGCTGGCGTTGATTCGAACCGACCTGAACGCTTTGCGGGGCGTCCCATCCGCCCCCGCGGCACCGCCCGGGGACGCGGGCGCCGCAGCCCTGCCTACTTTCGCCGCGCCCCCTCCGCCCGCACGTGAAGCGCCAGCTCCTCCCCCGGCGCCGCCGCCGCCGGCCGCTCCGCCGCGTCCTCACCGCGAGGTGCCCCACGTGCCGCAGCTCGACCTCGAGGAGCTTGCCGGTCGCTACGGTACGATCGCTCTCGCGTCGCTCGCGATACACATGGGCGTTGGCACCTTCCTCTCTTGGGCGATCGAACACGGGCTGCTCGGCCCCACCTCGCGGGTGATTCTCGGCTTCATCGCCGCCGGCATCGTCGCCGGCGTCGGGGTATGGGTGCGCGATCGCCACGATGCGCGATTCGGCAATGTCCTGCTCGCGCTCGCGCTGGCGATCGTTCACGTGGACGCGTGGGCCGCCGGCCCGCGCCTTCACGTGCTCAGCCCCGTGGGGGCGCTCGCGATAGCGGCCGCTGCATCCGCCGCACTAGCCGCTCTCGCGCTTACCGCGGACGCGCGAACGCTGTTCGTCGTCGGCTTCGCCGGTGCGCTGGCCGCGCCCTTCGTGACATCGAGCAAGCCCGGAAACGTCATTCTCCTTCTCAGTTACGGGTGGGTGGTGATCGCGACGGGAATCTTCGCGATCCGCGAGCGGGGCTGGCGCCTGATTCTCTGGCTGACGGTGCTCGGTGGGATCGTCTATGTGGCTGCCGCGGAGTCGGTGCCGCACGCGTCGGGCGCGTCCTGGATGAACGTACACATCCCGACGTTGTTCGCATTCGCGTGCGCCGCCGCGGCGCTGGTTTGGGCTCGCGAGACGCTGCGATCCAAGCTCGCACTGGCGTTTCTGCTGGTGGCCGCCTTCGCGACGCTCGGCTACGTCGGGGATCTGTCGGTCATGCAGATTGCCCTGCCGTTGGTGGGAACGATCGCCGCGTATGCGATCACACGCGAGCTGGAGACCGATCGCACGTGGCAGGTAATCGGCAACGTCGTCATTCCGCTCGCCTTTCTCGCGACTGCGATCATTTCGAGCACCGGCCGCACGCCGGCGGCACTCGCCGCGGTTGTGCAGACGGTGATCGCCGCGCTCATGATCTGGGACGCGGATGAGGAGGAACGGCCACAACACCTATTCGTCACGGCGGTCGCGAGCGGCATCGCGATCGTGGCGTACCTCATCGACTCCGACACCCGCTGTATCGGTGCGCTGGCTCTCCACGCCGCGCTCTTCTCGGTGGCGCTGCGTACGTCGCGCGCGAAGCTGCTTGCCGCGCCCATTTTCATCTCGCTTGCGATCTCTTCGGTCTGGACATTCTATCTTCTCACCGCGCGCGCCAATTACGGCTATGTGCCCTTCGGCGGCATACCGTCGCTCTGCGCTATTGCGGTCGTCATCGCATGGGCTATTTTCGCCGGCGTCCTCCGCGTCGAGGGGCACCAACCTGCCGACCCCGAGGTTGCGCCCTTCGAATTCGTAACGATTCTCGCGATCTCCGCCGCATTCATGTGGGTGAGACAGGAGCTCGTCGCTGCCTACTCGCCCGACCTCGCGACCTTCCTGATCATCATCTACTACGCGCTCGCGGGGCTCGCCCTGATTTTCGCCGGTCGTCAGCGGACCCGGGGGCTGTGGCGCTTCGCCGGACTCGCGCTCGCGTTTTACGCCGGCTACAAGGCGCTTGCCGAGAGCTCGTCGATCGATGCGATCGCACTGCGCGTGGGAGTGCGCATTCTCGTCGGCTTCTTCCTGGCAGCCGTCGCATTCTGGTACCGCGCGCCCCGCGATCCCGCCGCGGGCACGACGGCGGCGACACCTACGGCCGCGGTCTAGTCGAAGTCTTCGCGCGCCCGTCGGCGTTTGGTATCGGCGCGCCGCTTCTTCGCTTCAAGCCGCGCTTCCTTCGAGGCTCGCGTCGGCGCCGTGGGTCGCCGGGCTCGCGGCACGGTGAGCGCGGCGCGCACCAGTCGGACCAGCCGATCCTCCGCCGCCTCGCGATTGCGAAGCTGGCTCCGGTGCTCGCTCGACACGATTCGGATGACACCCTCGGCGTTGATCCGGGACGCCAATCGCCGGAGAGCAGCGTCGCGAACTCCCTCTGTAAGTGCGCGCGTTGTGCGGGCGTTCCACAGCAGCTCGATACGGCTCGACGACGTGTTCACGTGCTGACCTCCGGCACCTCCGGATCGCGACGCGCGAATCGACAGCTCGTCCCGCGGGATCGAGACCGCGTCCGTCACCTCCAACGCATCGCTCACGCCGCTCCAGCTCCCTGCGGCTTCGCCTCGGGGGCGCGGTGCACACGCACCGCGGCAACGCGACGCGAGTCCATCGCCACCACTTCCAGCTCGCCGCCTGTGAACGGCACCCGATCCCCCACCTTCGGCAGACGCCCGATCCGCGAGAAGACGTAGCCGCCGAGCGTGGACCAGCTCCCCTCGGGGATCTTCACGCCGTGATCCGAGCGAACATCGATCAGCGACAGCGATCCCGCCAGCTCGAGCACCCCATTCATCTCGAGCGCCTCTCGCTGCGCCACATCGTATTCATCGGCGATATCGCCGATCACCTCCTCCACGAGATCCTCCATCGTGACGATCCCGGCCGTTCCGCCAAACTCGTCGAGCACGATCGCCATGTGCGCGCGCGTCTTGCGCAGATCGTCGAGCACACGCTCCGCGGCTCGGGTGTCGGGTATGTACAGCGCGTCGCGCACGAACGACTGCAGCGTGAACGGCGCCGTTCCCGCGTACAGCCAGAGATCCTTGGCCAGGAAGACGCCGATGAGGTCGTCGAGGTCCTCACCGTACACCGGATAGCGCGAGTAGCGCTCCTGCCGCACGACCTCCCAGACTTCATCCTGGGTTGCCGTGACGGGGAGGGCAACGATCTCCGTGCGAGGGCGCATCACGTCGCGCGCCTTCTTCTGATGGAAGTCGAACACGCCCGCGAGCATCTGCGTGTCACTCTCGTTCAGCATTCCGTGCGCGCGCGTCTGCATCACGAGCAGCCGCAGCTCCTCCGGTGAATGCGCCCGGGCGCTGTCCGTCACCTGCGTGACGCCGAGCAGCTTGAGGAGCGCGTTGGCCGCCCCGTTCAGCAGATAGGTGACCGGCAATGCGACCTTGGCGAACCACCGGAGCGGGCGCACCAGCCAGCGGCTCGTCGATTCCGGGTTGGCGTACGCGATGGTCTTCGGCACGAGCTCGCCGATCACGATGTGAAGAAAGGTGATCACCACAAAGGCGACGATCGCCGTCGCCGCCGCATGCGAGATCACGGCCGCGTTTCCGATTCCCAGCCGATCGAGCAACGCCGCGATCAACGACGCCACGGTCGTTTCGCCGGCCCAGCCGAGGGCAAGCGAGGCCAACGTTACCCCGAGCTGAACCGCCGAGAGGTAGCGCGGGATGTCGTTCGCGGTCTCCTGGACCAGCTTCGCACTGCGATCGCCGCGGGCGGCCAGTGCGTCGATGCGGGACCGGCGCGCGCTCACGAGCGACAGCTCCGCCGCCACGAAGAACGCGTTCGCGAGCACGATGAGCAACACCGCGACGAGGCGCAGCACGATCATGCCGAACGTCAGCGCAACAGCGGGATTCTCCACGTAACTCATTGAAGGAGTGGGTCGTCGTCCTGATATAGCAAATTGCACTAATCGGCAGGCCACCGGTACTCTGGCGTATCGCGAGAGTGTTCGGTCCGGCTCCCGATCTTTCGAGCGTCCGCACCAGAAAATGGTCGAACCCCGCCGCGTACTCCGTTATGACTACATCGGGCGTCTCTCGCTCGCGACCGCGATATTTCTCGCTGCCGCCTTCTCGTGGCGTGGCGCCGACCCGGCCGCAACGCTGCTCGCGGCGCTCGCCCTCGTCGGGGCGATTGCGTTCACCTCACTCTCCGCCTGGTTTGCGGTCGCCTACCGCGCCAGGGTAGGGCGCGCGTTCTACTACACCCAGTCGCTCTTCGACGTCGCACTCGTCACGACGATCGTGCACATCACCGGCGGCTCGCTCTCCCCCTTCGCCGCCCTCTATATCCTCGTCACGGCGACTGGATCGCTCCTCCTCCCCGTGGGCGGCGGGCTGCTCATCGCCGCGCTCGGGAACGCGCTCTACTTCGCCGACGTCATCGTCGGGCATGGTACGTCGCCCGGGATGACGGTGCTCCTGCAGCTCGGCGTCTTCGCCGTGGTCGCGCTCGGCGTTGCCTACCTCGGTGCACGTCTCCAGGAGGCCGGCGTGTATCGCGAAGCTCTCGCGGCGCAGCTCATGGTGGTGAGGCTCCAGGCGGAGGACGTGCTCAAGAACATCCGGAGCGGGATCATCACCAGCGATTCGCAGGGACGCATTCTTTTCGCGAACTCCATGGCCGGGCAGCTCATCGGGTTCGACGCCGAGTCGGTACGGGGCCGGAACATCAAGGCGGTGGTTGCTTCGAGCGCGCCCGCCCTCTGCGACGCGCTCGACCGTGCCGTGAAGGGACGCGAGCGGGTCACGCGCGGCGAGACGGCGATTACCGTAAACGGGCACACCTTGGCGATCGGCTTCACCACGACGACGATGAGCGCCGATGGCTCGCCGGAGAACGTGTCCGGCACCATCATCTTCCAGGACATCTCCGACAACAAGAGACTCGAAGAGCTGCGACTGCGCGCGGAGCGTCTCGAGGCAGTCGCGGAGCTGAGCGCATCGCTCGCGCACGAGATCAAGAATCCGCTCGCGTCGATTCGCAGTGCCGTCGAGCAGCTCGGTCGCGCGCCCCGGGCGACGGGGGATGAGCAGATTCTCGCCCATCTCATCGTCCGCGAATCCGACCGCCTTTCGCGGCTCCTGTCGGAGTTCCTCGACTTCGCTCGCGTTCGAGTCACGCGAGGCGAGCGGGTCGACGTGGGAGAGATCGCGCAGGCCGCGGTCCGCCTCGCCGACAAGCATCCGGACCGCAAGACCGGCGTCACGGTCACGTGCGTCGTCCCGACGGAGCCGCTGCTCGTCGAAGGGGACGAGGATCTTCTTCACCGCGCGATCTTCAACATCACGCTGAACGCCGTTCAGGCCGCACCCGCGGTCTCGGGCAGAGTGATCGTGGAGCTTTCGCGGTTGAGCGTGGAGCAGATTCCAACGGGTGTCCCCTTCGAGGTGAGCGCCGTCGCACTTCGTGTGACCGACAACGGATCGGGGATCCCGATCGAGCTGCGCGAGCGCATTTTCGATCCGTTCTTCACGACGAAAACAGGCGGTACCGGGCTCGGCTTGCCGATCGTGCATCGTGCCATCGAAGCCCATCGAGGGTTCGTGTTCGTCGACAGCAGCCCGATGGGCACGCGCTTCACCGTGCTTCTCCCACAGCTGCACCAGCGTGTAGCCGCCGAGGTGCTCGTATGATCGCGGGGACGGGACCGAGCGTGCTCGTCGTCGACGATGAGATGGGGATCCTCGAGACGCTGCGCATCCTGCTCAAGAACGAGGGGTTCGTCACTCACGTCGCGCTGGGCGGCAAGCAGGGGCTCGAGCAGATCGCTGCTCTCACTCCCGATGTCGTGTTGTCCGATGTGCGGATGCCGAACGTTGGCGGCCTGGAGATTCTTGCCGCCGCACGGGCCAAGGATCCCTTCGTACCCGTCGTTCTCATGACGGCGCAGGCAGACCTCCGCTCCGCGATACAGGCGGTGAACGAAGGCGCCTACCACTATATCCAGAAGCCGTTCGTCAACGACGAGATCATCGCCATCCTGCGGCGCGCGGCCGAGCATCGGCAGCTGCGAGTCGAGAATCAGACGCTGAGGCAGGAGATCAAGCGGCAGGGGCAGAACGGTGTGAGCGCGCCGATCGGCCGGAGCAAGGC
>JALYKU010000148.1 GCA_030774595.1 Chloroflexota bacterium
GCGCCGCGCCGATCGAGCGCGCGGCGGCGTAACCGGCGGCCGGCAGAGCCGCCGCGACGATCACCACCGCGAGCTGAGCGGCGCGGAATGGCCCCAGCCACCCGCCCGCCGCGACGATCCCAGCCGCCTGGACGAGGGTCGGTAGCGGCATCCAGAAGCGGTGGCTGGCGACAGGGAGCGCCTCGAGGTGCGGCGCCTCGAGGAAATTCCAGACGAAGTCGACGGTGAGCCCCTCGCCGCGCGCGAGCCGGGCGGCGGTGTCGGTGTAGTAGTACGCATCGGTGTAGCCGGGCTGCACGACGACGAGCGCCGCCGAGGCCAGGCGTACGGCGAGAGCGGCGAGCGAGACGGCGAACAGCGCCACCAGGGGCGCCCTCATCACGACGGCTGACGTCCACCGATCCGCTGGTGTCGCTGGGTGCGCGTGTACACGATCCCGCCGACGATGATCACCGAGAAGACGCTCACCGCCCGGTCGAGCACCGCGACCGCCACCCCGTTGTGCTGCGACATGCCGAAGCCGGTCGTGAGCACGTAGACCATCGCGATCTCGACGAAGCCGAGGCCGGCCGGCGTGAGCGGGATGGTGGTGAGCAGCGAGGAGGCCACGGCGACGAAGACGACCCCGGAGAGGGGCAACTCGAGGCCGAGCGCCGCGAGGACGAGCGCCAACCGTCCCGCTTCCGCGAGCCAGATGACGAGCGTGAGAGGTCCCACCTCCGGGAGGGCGCGGAAGCTGTGGAGCACGCCCTCGCGGAACAGGCGTCCGACGCGCCGCACGTTCTGCGGGAAATAGCGGGCGATGCGAGGAGCGACGACATAGAGCCCGACGATCCCGAGGGCGATCAGGACCGCGAGCATCGCCCCGGAGATGTACACGAGGCGGAGGTCCGGCAGGACGGTACGGCCGAAGGCGATGTAACCGCCGACGATGAGGAATCCGAACACCGCGATCAGGTCGAGCAGGCGCTCTGCGACCACGACGCCGACCGTCCGCGACAGCGAGATGCTGAAGCGCTGCTTAACGAGGTAGGAGCGATACAGGTCCCCGAGCTTCGCCGGCACGAGACAGTTCACGAACCACCCGAGGAACAGGATCTTCAGGAGGTCGCGGCCCCGCACCCGCGCGCCGCCCTCTTGCAGCAGCCGTGCCCAGCGCCACGAGCGGAGCGGGAACGTCGCGTAGTACACGGCGAGGGCGCCCGCGAGCGGCACGGGAGCGGCGCGGGCGATCGTGGCGAGGACCTGCCCCCAGTCGATGTTCCGCGCCACGAGCACCAGGAGCGCGACCGGGATGAGCGTCGAGACGGCCTCGCGCCATCCGAACAGCTGGCGACGGACGGCGACGTCGTCGGTCCGCTCGGCCTGCTCGGCGAGCGCCTCGATCGTCGGGTCCTCGACATGCGAGGGCCCGGGGATTACGAGCTTGTCGTCTTCGGCCGGAGTCGGTCGAGCCATTTCCGCAGCTTGTCGTACCGAGTGGAGAAGTGGATCGCGTGTCCTGCGAGCCGTCCGTGCACCGTGCCGCGGCGGACCGCCTCGACGAAGTCGTCGCGTCCCGTGAAGGGCTCGACCTCCAGGTACGCGCGCCCGAGCTCCCAGGGCCGGTGCGCGTCGCTGCCGACGATGCCGGCGAGCCGATGCTCCGTCGCGAAGTCGGCGGCACGCTTGTTGTCGCCGGCGAAGGCCTCGCGCGCGTTGAAGACCTCGATCGCGTCGATGTCGCGCCAGACGCGCGCGAGCGCCTCTCGCTTGATCCTGTAGATGCGGTTGTGGCTGAAGGGATGCGGGATCGAGACGATCCCGCCCTGGTCCTTGATGCGCGCGATGGTCTCCTCCGCCGCGAGGCCGCGCGGCACCGCTCGCTCGAGGAAGAGCCCGATGATCTCACCGTCGCGCGAGCTGATCTCCTCCCCGACGATCACCGTGAACCCGTCCGCGAGCTCGCGGAGCCGCAGCGCGCCGTCGATCGTGTTGTGGTCCGTCGCGCACACGACGTCGAGGCCCACGGCCTTGATCGCCTTGGCCTGAACGGCGACGGGCGTGCGGCTGTCGGGCGAGTGTTCGCAGTGCGTGTGCGCGTCGAGGTGGAGGCGGCGCCGCTCGGTCATGCTCGTCCTTTCTCGCCCGCCTCGGCGACGATCGCACGAACGCGCTCGCGGAATCGTGACACATCGAAACGCCGCGCCGACTCGCGCAGCCTCGCGGCGGGGAACGTCTCGCGCTCCACGTGATGGACCGCCGCGGCGAAGGCTTGCGGCGTCGCGGCGTCCACGAGCACGCCGTCGATGCCGTCGCGCACGATCTCGGGCGCGCCACCCGCGCGCAGCGCGACGACGGGTGCGCCCGATGCGAGGGCCTCGGCGCACACGATGCCGAAGTCGTCCTCGGCCGGGAATATCAGCCCGCGCGCTGCCCCGAGCAGCTCCCGCTTCGTCGCGTCGCTGACCCGGCCCGCGAAGGTCACGTTGTCCCTGGCAAGCCGCTCGAGGGCGCCACGCTGCCGTCCCTCGCTGACGACGATCAGACGCATCCCGATCTCGTTGAACGCGCGGATCGCCACATCGGCGCGCTTGTACCGGACGAGGCGTCCGATGAAGAGCCAGAAATCGCCGCGCTGCGCGGCCGGCCGGAAGGCATCGACGTCGACCGGCGGATGGAGGACCTCGGCCTCCGCGCCGTAGTAGCGCGCGATGCGGTCGCGGACGGCCTGCGAGTTCGCGAGCCAGCGATCGACGCGGCGCGCGAAGGCGAGGTCCGCCGAGCGCAGCCGGACCATCAGGTCGCGGACGATCGGACGCAGCGGCAGCGGCACCTCCTCGCGGAGGTACTCGTCGCTCCAATCCCAGAGGTAGCGCGTCGGCGAGTGGCAGTACGCGACCTGCACCGTGCGGTCCGCAAGAGACAGTCCCTTGATGAAACCGCTCGTCGACGAGAGCAGGACGTCCGTGTCCGCCGACAGATGGAGGCGTGACGCGGCGTTCGGATAGAGCGGCAGCAGCACGCGGTGCAGCCCGCCAGCCAGCGGGAAGCGCTGCAGGTACGAGGTCCTGATGTCCCACCCGGGCAGGCCGCCGTACCGGACCCGGTCGTGGAAGAACGTGTACACGGGCGCCGCCGGCCAGAGGGCGTGCAGCTCGTCCACGACGGCCTCCGCGCCGCCGTGCACCGAGAAATACTCGTGCGCGAGAGCGACGTTCACCTGCTCGCGCGCCGGGCCAGGACGAGCAGCGCGAACAGCGGAAGCACACGCTGCCGGCGCCACCGCCGCGGCTCGCGCGCGAGCCGCCACAGCCATTCGAGCCCGGCGAGGTGCACCAGCCGCGGGGGCACGCTCGCGAGCCCCGCCACCTGGTCGAACACCCCGCCGACCCCGATCGCGACGCGGACCGATGGCAGCGCGCCGACGTTGCGCGCGATCCACCTCTCCTGCTTGGGCATCCCGTACGCGACCAGCAGCACAACGGGCGTGGCCGCCGCGACGCGCGCACGGGTCGACTGGTCGTCGCCGAGGTCCGGCGAACCCGCGACCGCTCCGGCGATGCGCAGCCCGGGGTGCCGCGCCT
>JALYKU010000149.1 GCA_030774595.1 Chloroflexota bacterium
CATCTGGCGATCCAGGACGCCGCATATGAGCTCTTCGCCGAGCGCGGCTACCGTGAAACCACGATCAGAGCGATCGCAGACAGGGCGGACGTGGCACCGCGGACGGTCACCGTGCATTTCGCCACCAAGGAGGAGCTCCTGTTCGACGCCGAGCCGTTCAGGGTTGAGAGCCTCGCCGCCGCTCTCAACGCAAGGGGGCCTAAGGAGTCGGCTCTGGACACGCTGCGCAACTGGATGGCCAGCACGATGAACCAACTCGAGTCAGAGAACGCCGGATTGAGCGACCGGTTCTGGGAGCGCCGCGCGCAGCGGGCGCACATCATCAACGCCGAGCCCGGGCTCCGCGGACGCGCCCGCGCCGCCTACTACGAGCTCGAACGCGTCCTGGCCGAGGCAATTGGGACGGACCTTGGTCAGGCCGGAACGGCACTTGTGCCGCGCGTCGCGGCGCTCACCGCCGTCGCGGGGCTGCGAGAGCTCTACGAAACCGACGAACTCCGAGCGCTTCCCTCATCGCCCACGGCTACGGGCCTACTCGCTCTCGTCGACCGCGTGATCGCGTTCACCCGCGCGGGAATCGCCGGGACACTGTCCCACGACGCGCTCGGATCGGGTTAAACCCGGACCGGCGAGGCGCCTGGCGGACCGGGGTCGCTCGCGTGCCGCGGATCGCGGCCTACTGCGAGATCCCGAGGCTCTGCAACGGGCCCCGCCCGGTAAGGGCCAATCCTGCAAAGACGAGCGAGAGGTGACTGACCGCCTGGGGGAAGTCGTGTGACATCGCCGTGAGGCGATCGTGATGTGATCGGGAGACGCGCCGCTGCAATCGTGATGCCGCTGTGACGCGATAGCTGCGACGGTGTGGGTATGGCCGTTTGGCCGACACCCCGCGTGACATCGCGCCCGCCTCGGTCACCGCTCGTCCGCCGGCGCGCCGTGCGAGGCCGGCTCGCTCGGGGGCGTGGCGCGCTGTTCGCGTCGGCGTACCCGCGCATGGGCTCGGGGATCTACGTCGCGCTCGGGGTCGTCGCGATCCATGGGCTGGGATTGACGCCGGTCGCGCTTGTCGTGGGCGGGCTGGTCGTGGCCACGGTGGCCGCCGGATACGCCGAGGGGGTCTCCCTCTTCCCCGAAGCGGGGGGCTCCGCAGCGCTGGCGCGCCACGCCTTCAACGAGCTCGCGAGCTTCGTCACCGGCTGGGCGATGTGCCTGGCGCTGATCGCGACGGCGGCGCTCTCGGCAGTCTTCGCGGCGCGGTACCTGAGCGTCTTCTGGAGCCCGCTCGCGTCCGGCCGATGGTCCGTGGTGGGCGGAGTGGTCGTGATCGCCCTCGTGGCCGCGGCATGCGTTCGCGGTCTCGAGCTCTCGGCGAGCCTTGCGGTATTCGCAGGCATTCTCGACCTGGTGGTCCAGCTGCTGCTCGTGCTGCTCGGCTCGGTGTTCGTCTTCCGTCCCGAGGTGATTCAGCAGAACGTGCACTTCGGCACGGCGCCCACGCTCACCCAGGTGATCCTGGCATGCGCGCTCGCGATGGTCGCCTACACGGGGATCGAGTCGATCGGGGACATGGCGGCCGAGGCACGGGATCCCGATCGCGACCTGGCGTGGGCGTCTGCGGGAGTGCTCGCGTCGGCGATCACGCTGAGCGCCGCCATCTCCCTGGTGGCGTTGATGGCGGCACCCGCCTCCAGGACCGCGTCCGGTGCCTACACGGCGCTCGCGATCGTCTCTCAGGTGCCGCTGCACGTGCTGTCGACCGGCCTCGCGTACTTCGTGGGCCTGCTCGTGGCGGCCATGCTGGTGCTCGTCGCTCACGCGGCAGTGAGGAGCTGCTCGCGACTCGCCTTCTGGCAGACGCAGCATCATCAGTTGCCTGCTCGCATCGCCGCGCTTCACCCGGCCTACGAGACGCCGCACGTGGCGATCGCCGCCAGCGGCGCCGCGGCAGCGCTCCTCGTGGCCGTCCATGGGGCGGTCGGCGACGCGAGCTTCCTCGCCGGGGCATACGTGTACGGTGCGCTGCTCGCGTTCACGAGCGTCCACGTTTCGGTGATCGCGCTGCGGTGGCGAGATCCGGGTCGCTACCGGCCGGTCGAGGCACCGGTGAACCTGTCCATCGACGGCCGCCGGATTCCCGGTATCGCGATTCTGGGGGCCGTGTGCACCGCATCGGCCTGGGTCGCGGTCGTGCTGCTCGAACGCGACGCGCGATATCTCGGTTCGGCGTGGATGCTCGTGGGATTGGCGTTGTATGCCGCATATCGCGCGCGGCTCGGGCTCTCGCTGAGCGAACGGATGCACCGGGAGGTCGTGACCCGCACCGGGCCGGGGATCGAGGTCGAGTTTCAGACGATGCTGATCCCGGTCAACACCGCTGCGGCCGGCATCCCGACCGATCTCGTCGAGGTGGCGGCGCAGCTCGCCACCGAGCGCAGGGCATCGCTGGTGCTGCTCGCGTTTACCGAGATTCCGCTCGGCGAGGAGATGGACATGGACATCGACGACCTGGAGGAGGTCGTGAAGCGGCTCGCCGCGACCGGGCGCGCTATCGGGGAGCAGTACGGCATCCGCGTCCTCACGACCCACCTTCGCACCCGTGATCCGGCTGAGTCGATCCTCGCCGAGGCGACTCGCCGCAACTCCCAGCTGATCCTCGTCCGGGCGGCCGGCCTTCAACGCGCCGACGTCCGGCGGGTGGCATACGACCACGTGGTGCGCCGCATCATCGCCGAGGCGCGCCAGCGGGTCATGATCGTCCGACCGAAGGAGGTCCGGACGTGAGGCATCACATCCTGATCGTCTGTGCCGACTCCCGCGTCGAGCCGCAGCTCTTGACAGACGCCTTCGCCGACGCGCTCGTCCGGGCGCCCCGAGATCGGATCAACGTCGTGCGGGTCCTCGTCCCGGCGGTGCTCCCCGCGACACTGCCTATCAGCGCCTGGCCGCAGCGGCTCGCCGACCGCCTCGAGCGGCTACGCGACGCGGCCAACGAGATCGCAGATTCGCTCAGCCCGCCCGCGCGGGTCGAGATCGTGCCGTGCCGCAGCGTCGCCGCGCTGCTGCAAGCGGTGTGGCCGGTCGATGCCCTCGTCCTCGTCGGCAGTGCGTCGTGGGGCGTGCGTCGCGCGGCTCGCGGCGTGGCGCCCGATGTGACGATCGTGCCGTCGAGGCGCACAGCCCGCCGCTTTCAGGAGACGCCGTCATCACATCGCAAGGTCCTGCCGGAGTAGACGGTGGGCGGCACCGACGTGAGCATGGTGGCGACAGAAGGCGCGTTGGCGTCTCCGTCGCGCCCGAGACGGGCGCAGGCGGACATCGCGGATCGGCACGAGGACGCCGGCCGGTCATCGCGATGGGGAGCGACGGCCTTGGCGCTCGGCGCGCTTGGTGTCGTGTACGGCGACATCGGTACGAGCCCGCTGTACACGGTTCAGCTCATCTTCCGCGGTGACCATCCGATGGCACCCTCGCCGGTGCGCGTCTACGGGGCCCTGTCGCTGATCTTCTGGGCGTTGATGCTCGTCGTCACGCTCAAGTACGTGCTCCTGATTCTCCGCGTCGACAACCACGGCGAGGGCGTCATCATGGCGTTGGTCGCTCTGATCGAGCTGGTCGTCAAG
>JALYKU010000150.1 GCA_030774595.1 Chloroflexota bacterium
TGTGGCGACACGTCGATCGGGAGGCCGAGCGTGATCGCGATGCGCGCGAACGAGCCGAGGCCGTTCGACAGCACGCGGAAGCCCTTCTCGTAGCCGGGGATCTCGTCGAAGATCGTCGCCTTCGACGGGCGCGTCCGGCCGAGGAGCTCGGTCGCCATCCCGATGTCCTCTTCGGCGGTCGCGCCGGTGACGACCTGCAGCTCGCCGATCTCGTCGATCTTCTTGAGCCACTCGCGCAGATCGGTGGGCGTCTTGGTCTGGGTGCTGATCGTTGTGGCCATCGCTCGCCTCCTATGCGTCGTCGTCGAATGTACGCGCCAGCGCGCGCGGTCTCCACCCGTCGTCGGGGATCGCCGTGCAGTGCTCCACAGGGAACTCGACCCACACCTTCTGGTCGCGGCGAAGCTGCGTCGTCGGATGCGCGCGCGCGCGGACGAGCAGGTCACCAAGCTCGACGACACAGTCGAGACGGTCGCCGAGGAAGGCCGCGACGCGCAGCGTTCCGGCGAATTCGTTCGGCAGGCCGGCTGGCTGCGCGCGCACGACGATGTTCTCCGGCCGCAGCACCAGCAGGCCCTTTTCGCCTGGCGCGAGCCCGTCCGTGAGCGTGCACGCGACGACGCCGCCGAGCGCGCGGATGCCGCCGGCGGTCACAACTCCCGGTAGGAAGGTCGCCTCGCCAACAAAGTCGGCGACGAATCCCGATGCCGGCGCGCGGTAGAGGTCGCGCGGCGCGCCCTCCTGCACGATCTTGCCCGCTTGCATCACCGCGATACGGTGGGAGAGGAACAGCGCCTCGCCCTGATCGTGCGTGACGTAGATCGTGGTGATGCCGAGGCGCCGCTGCAGCTGCCGCAGCTCTATCCGCATGCGCTCGCGCAGCTTCGCGTCGAGGTTCGAAAGCGGCTCGTCGAGCAGAAGGATCTTGGGACGGCGCACGAGCGCGCGCGCGAGGGCGAGCCGTTGCTGCTGACCCCCCGAGAGCTGCGGCGCCGGTCGCTCCTCGAGCCCCTCGAGGCCCACGAGCGCGAGCGCCTCTTCGACCATCCGCTTCGTTTCCGTCCGGGACGGCGGATGCTCGCTGACACGCAGCGGGAACGCGACGTTCCCGAACACCGTCATGTGCGGCCAGATCGCGTACGACTGGAACACCATGCCGATGTCGCGCGCATAGGTCGGGACGAAGTGGCCGGGTCCTGACAGCACGACGTCGTCGAGC
This sequence comes from Chloroflexota bacterium, assembly GCA_030774595.1. The sequence continues at coordinate 1,220 of JALYKU010000150.1, forward strand.
CGGATCGTGCCGGATTCGGGACGCTCGAGGCCCGCGACGCAGCGGAGCGTCGTGGTCTTGCCGCACCCCGAGGGACCCAGCAGCGTGAAGAAGCGTCCTTCCTCGACGCTGAAGGAGATGTCCTCCACGGCGCGGACCCCACCGCGATCGGTCACGAATGTCTTGCGGAGCGCCGTTACCTGCAGCATTGGCTCAATCCCCGCGCACTGCGCGGCCACCCAGTTAGCACGGCTAGGCCTCGCGGATGGTGCGGCCGCCGAGCCGCTGCAGGACCGTGACGAGGATCACCAGGATCACGATGAGAAAGATCGAGAGCGCGGCGATGCTCGTGTAGTTCCCGGAGTCGCGCAGGTCGAAGATGCGAACGGCGAGAACGACGCTCTGGCTCGAGTACAGCAGCACGCTGCTCCCGAGCTCCCGCAGGGACACGATGAAGATGTAGATCCAGGTGCCGACGAGCGCAGGCCGAAGGAGGGGCAGCAGGACGAGCCGGAAGGTCGGCCACCAGCGCGCGCCCGCCGCGGCGGCCGCCTCCTCGAGCTCGCGGTGCACCTGAATGAGCGCCGAGCTCGCTCCGCGTATGCCGTACGGGAGGTACCGCGTCACGTACGCGACCAGGAGGATCCAGAGCAGCCCGTAGATGCGGATCGGGATGGTGAAGTACACCCAGATGAGGCTGATGCCGAGGACGATGCCGGGGATCGTGATCGGCACGAACGCGAGGAAGTCGAGCAGGCCGCGACCGGGGAGGCGCGTGCGGACCGTGACCCAGGCGATGACCGCGGTAAGCGCGACGACGATGGTCGCGGCTCCGACGCCCAGCAGCAGGCTGTTGAAGACAGCGGTACGCGTGAGGTCGTCGTTCAGGATGAAGGCGTAGTTGGAAAGAGTTAGCTCGCTCAGCGACTCGAGCGACGGTACCGAGTAGACGCGTACGAAGCTGGCGTACAGCAGCACCAGGAACGGCAGCACGACCGCCAGGAACGCGTAGAGGCCGAGCCCAGCGAGCGCGACGTAGCGGAATCGCCCCAGCTCGAGGCGCCGCGGCCGATACGCCTTGCCGGTGACCGTCGTGTACCGCTCGACACGCCGCGTGGCGCGGCGATGAAGCACGAGGCCGACGACGGAGATCGCGAGGAGCACCAGGCCATACGCGGCCGCGAGCCCGAAGCTCGGCGGGTAGAGCTTCAGCGAGAGGTAGATGCGTGACGTGTAGACGAAGATGCGGCCGGGTATCCCGATGATCGCCGGAACCTCGAAGCCCTCGAGCGCCCGCACGAAGAGGATGAGCAGCACCGAGGCCACGCTCGGGAGAAGGAGCGGTAGCGTCACGCGGCTGAATGTCCTCCACGCGTTCGCGCGGCTCGCGGCCGCCGCCTCCTCGAGGCTTGGATCCATCGCGCGGAAGGCAGCGCTCATCAGGATGAACGCGAGCGGCGCGGTGTGCAGGCCCTCGATCCACATCATCCCCGGAAGGCTGTACACCGAGAGCGTGAAGCCAAAGAATGCCTTGAGCGGCGCGTTGATCCATCCGATCTCCGGACTCAGGAGGAACAGCCAGGCGATGGTGTGCACGATCCCGGGGACGATGAGGGGCACCAGCGCGATCCCGTACCAGAGGCTGCGCGCGGGAACGTTGGTGCGCTCGACCGCCCATGCGACGCCGGTCCCGATCGCGAACGCGAGCGCTGCAGAGCCGCTCGCGTACATGAGCGAATTCGCCAGCAGCTCGAGGGAGGCCTGGTCGGTGAGGACGCGCTCGAGGTACCGCGTCGTGAACTGGAAATCGAGCGCGCTCCCGGACGCGGACACCGCGCCGAGCACCAGCATCGCGAGCGGCACGACCGTGAGGTAGGCCAGGAGGAGAGCGGCGAGACCGACGATTGCGACGTCGGCGCGCCACGCCGGGAGGCGTATCCCGGCGCGGCGCGCGGCGGTCGTGGTCGCCATCAGTCCGCGATCGTGGTTACTTGACGCCGAGCGTGCTGTTCCAGAACGCCTGGTCCTTGTCGAAGTCGGCACGCAGCGCGAGGCTGACGTAGAAGATCGGCGCGAAGTTGTTGAGGTCCGGGTACTTCGGCGGGACCTTCGGGTTCGCCGGAAC
>JALYKU010000151.1 GCA_030774595.1 Chloroflexota bacterium
GGGTTGACGTGGACATCGAGGAGCTGCGGCACGAGAAGGATCACTACTTCGGGCATGAACATGACTCGCCACTCACGGTAGACCAGCGCGCGCATTTCGACGGTCTGCGCTATTTCCCGAAGGACGAGGCGTTCCGTTTCACGGTCACGGTCGACCCTGAAGGCAGTGGCGCCGTCGAAGAGGTCGAGATGAGCGACGGATCGACCGACCACCTTCCACGCGCCGGGACCGTGCGCTTCGACGTCGGAGGCGAACGCGTCGGGCTCATCGCGTTCGCGCAGGGCGAGGGGCTTTTCATTCCGTTCCGCGATTCGACGAGCGGGAACGAGACGTACGGTGCGGGCCGGTACGTCGAGGCGGAGCCGCTCGGCGACGGCCGCTTCGAGCTCGACTTCAACCGCGCCTACAACCCGTACTGCGCGTACAACGACGCGTGGCGCTGCCCGTTGCCGCCGCGCGAGAATTGGGTCGCGGTTCCGATCAAGGCCGGAGAGCTCTCCTTCCACTAGCACTAAAGTTCCCATCGTGGCCTCGTGCTGCGATCCGAACGGTCTCGCCGGCGTCTTCGACGCGAAGCGCGCTCGATCCGACGCGCGGGATTACCGACGAAACGGTCTCGATCGCCGATCGCGCGCGATCCTCGACTTCCTCGTCGCCAAAGGGATCGCCGGCGGAACGATCCTCGAGATCGGCGGAGGGGTGGGCGCCCTGCAGCTCGATCTGCTTCGTGCCGGCGCTGCGAGCGCGGTAAATGTCGAGATCTCGCCAGCTTACGAGGAGGCGGCCCGCGAGCTAGCGGTCGAGGCCGGAGTGGCCGATCGCGTGGATCGACGCGTCGGTGACTTCGCCGCCCGCAGCGAGAGCATCGACCGCGCGGACGCGGTCGTTCTGCACCGCGTGGTGTGCTGCTATCCGGATCTCCCCGCGCTGTTGCGGCCGGCCGCGACGCACGCGAAGCGGTGGCTCGTGCTCACATTCCCGGCCGGGCGCTGGTGGATCCGTTGCGGTGTCGGGCTCGTCAACGCGGCGCAGCGGCTCTTTCGAACCAAGTTCCGATTCTTCTTCCACGAGCCCGCGGCGATCCTGGGTATCGCCCGCGCGGCCGGCCTAGAGCCGGTACTCGTTCGACGCGGGCTCTTCTGGGAGACCCTGGCGCTTGAGCGCTCGTGACCGAAGTTCGGCTCGGCACCGACACGCGCGGCGTCGCCCGTCTGATCATCGCGCGGCCTGAGCGAAAGAACGCCTTCGACGCCGCGCTCATCGCGGAGGTCACCGCCGCGGTCGAACGGGTCGACCGCTCGGCCCGCGCGGTCATCCTGCAGAGCGAGGGCGATACGTTCTGCGCCGGTGCGGACGTCGAGTGGATGCGCGGCATGGCCGAGTACTCGCTCGATCAGAACATCGCGGATTCGACGGCTCTCGCAAAGATGTTCCGCGCGCTCTACGACCTCGAGATGCCCCTCGTCGCGCGCGTGCAGGGCGCGGCGATCGGCGGCGGCGCCGGCCTAGTCGCGGTCGCGGACATCGCCGTGGCTTCGACCGATGCGAGCTTCGCGTTCACGGAGACGCGCCTCGGCATTCTCCCTGCGGTCGTCTCTCCGTACGTGGTGCGGAAGATCGGACCGGCGCGCGCGACCGCACTGTTCGTCACCGGATCGCGCATCGATGCGAAGCGCGCGTACGAGATCGGCCTCGTGGAACGGCTCGTCGAGCCTTCGGACCTGGACGCCGCGGTGGGTCGGGTGCTCGACGCGATCGTTTCCGGCGGGCCGAAGGCCGTGAACGCGGCGAAGCGACTCGTTCGCGAGGTCGAAGGAAAACGCGTCGACGAGGTCGCGGATCTCACGGTCAAGCGGATCGCGGAGATCCGCGTGAGCCACGAGGGGCAGGAGGGCCTGCGCGCGTTCCTCGAAAAGCGGGACCCGCGCTGGTGACGACGCTGCTCGTCGCGAACCGCGGCGAGATCGCGCGACGCATCTTCCGGACGGCAAAGCGGATGGGCCTGCGCACCGTCGCCGTGTACTCGGACGCCGACGCGGGTCTCCCCTTCGTCCGGGAAGCCGACGCCGCGCTTCGTATAGGGCCTCCGCCCGCGTCCGAGTCGTATCTCGCGATCGATCGCGTGATCGCGGCCGCACGCGAGGCGAAGGCGGAGCTGGTCCATCCCGGATACGGGTTCCTCGCGGAGCGCCCCGAATTCGCGAGCGCGGTCGACGCCGCGGGAATGCGCTTTATCGGTCCGCCCCCGAGCGTGCTCCGGAGCCTCGGCGACAAGGCCGAGGCCAAGACGATCGCGGAGCGCGCGAAGGTCCCGGTCGTGCCCGGATATCGG
>JALYKU010000152.1 GCA_030774595.1 Chloroflexota bacterium
GAGCACGAGCTCGGCGACGACCCGAAGAGCGTTCGCGGCTCCGAGCACCACCATGTGGATGGCGACGAGCGCGACGACGTACTGGTAGGCGCGCAGGATCGTCGGATTCACCGCGCATCAGCGGCGGCGGTGGCGGCTCGATCCGGGAGGATACCCACGCGCATTGTCTATTCTCCGCGGCGGCCGCGGAGTCGTGACCAGCGCCGCCGGCGGAACACATTCTACCGCTCGGTTCGCCGATGGGCCGCGCCTCATGCGGGCGCCGGCTTCGGCTCGCGGCGCGGCGGCGGCACCTTCACGAACCGCGAGAGCAGCACCAGGGCCACGACCATGTTGATCGCCAGGAGCGCGAAGATCCCGCGGTAGCCGATGCGCGGCAGGAAGAGCTCGGCGGCCACCACGACGGAGAGCGGGATCGCGATCGAGTCGGCGGCGGCCATGAGCCCAGCGAACACGCCAGAGCGGTGCGGTGGGATCAAAGTGGTGAGCAGCGGCCACTTCACCGCGGTGGCCGCGCCGTTGCCGATCCCCGCGACGACCACCACGACGACCGTCTGGGCGAGCGTCGTGATGACCGTGCCACCGACCGCCGCGACGGCCAGGAGCGCCCAGCCGATGAGCATCACGAGCTTGGTGCCGTTGCGGTCGGCGAGCCGACCGAACGCGACGGCCGACAGTGCGGTCAACAGCAGCGTCGCGGCCTGCAGGACGAAAGCGGTCTGCTCGCTCTGACCGATGTCCTGCTGGATGAAGAGGCCGAGGTACGGCAGCACCGCGCTGAAGCCGAACTGGTACACGAAGATCGTGCCGAGGTAGCGCATCGCCTGCGTGTGCTCCGCCAGCGCCCGCGCGTAGGCGCGCAGCCCGAGGCGCTCGCTCAGCTCCGCGACGTCGCGCCGCTCGGGGACGCCGACCACGGTTACGGCGAACCCCACGATCATCACGGCGGCCACGACGAAGTACGTCCAGCTGGGAACGCCTTCCTCGCTGACGAGGAAGATCAATAGGAGGAACGCGACCTGGCTCGCGAGCTGGATGCCGGTCGAGATGCCCGAGACCAGGCCGCGCTGCCGCACGGGCGAGATGTCCGGCAGGAGCGCGGTGTACGGATCGAGCGCGGCGTTGAAGAAGAGGGAGAACAGCACGATCGCGATCGCGAGCGACACGAGGTCGCGCGACGATGCGGCCACCACGAGGAAGGCCGCGCTCAGCGGGATGCCCACGACCATGAACGGCCGGCGGCGGCCGAGCCGCGTCCACAGACGGTCGGAGATGGTGCCGACCGTGGGCTGGATGAGCGCGCCCTCGATGCTGCGGGTGCTCGATAGAAGGCCGATCATCAGATCGCCGGCACCCAGTCCCTTCAGGAGGAAGGGCAGCACGAAGTTGTTGAAGGCGTAGAACGCGCCCGCACCGACCGACCCGGCCGAGTACAGGAGGATCCGACCGATCGAGATCGGCGGGCGCTCCGGGCGATCAGTCACGCGTCTCGCACGCTTCGCGGACCGGAAGCCGTACACCAGCCGGCATCGGGGACGCTACGTGCGCTGTCGATGACCGAAGAGCTCCAGCGGCCGATCGCGCTCGCGAGCGGCGAAGGCGAGGCACTCGATCTTCGCGGCACGCAGATGCGGATCAACCTCGGTGCGGCGACCGAGGGCGCGACATTTTCGCTCATCGAGTCCGAGGATCCCGCAGGCTTCGTCGCGGCGCCGCACACGCGAAATGATCGCGACGGAATTCCTCTAGCGCCGAGCGGCTCCGCGTCCGTTCTGCGACGTCCTCACGCTCCGGTCGTGTCCCGCTCAACAACGGCGGCCGGACCGCGTCGGTTCCGCACGCTGCCCAGGCGCTCGCCAAGGGTCCCGAGGACGCCACGACGGAAGGCGAGGACGATGACGAGGAAGATCGCGCCGGTGACGACCCCCGATGCCTCGCTCGCCGTCGACAGGGTGTCGCGGATGAACAGGACGATGGCGGCCCCGAGGAGGCCGCCCCACAGCGTGCCGATCCCGCCGAGGATCGTCATCAGCACGACCTCGCCGGACGTCGTCCAGTGCAGGAGCTCGAGCGACGCGAAGCCGTGGCCGAGCGCGTAGAGCGAGCCGGCGAGACCGGCGAGCGCACCCGACAGCACGAAGGCCAGCAGCTTGTACCGCCACGTCGCGTAACCGAGGGACTGCGCGCGCGCCTCGTTGTCGCGGATCGCGGCGAGTACGTGACCGAAGGGCGAGCGCACGATGCGGTGGGCGACGAAGAACCCGACCAGGATGAGCGGCAGCGCGGCGTAGTAGAAGTCCATCGACCGCCCGACGCTCAACCCAGGAAGGAGCCGTGGCACGCCCTGGACCCCGTTCTCACCGCCGGTGAGCGATCGCCACTCGTTCATGACGTAGAAGATGAGCTGCGCGAACGCGAGCGTGACCATCGCGAAGTAGATCCCTTTCCGGCGGATCGACAGGAATCCGAACGGCACGGCCAGGAGCGCGGACGCGACCATGCCCGCGAGCGCGGCGATCGGGAACGGGAGCTGGAACGCCTGCGCGAGCAGGGCCGCGCTGTACCCGCCGATGCCCCAGAAGGCGGCGTGTCCGAACGAGAGGAGTCCCGCGAAGCCGAGCAGCAGATCCACCGACATCGCGAACAGACCCCAGAGGAGGATCTCGAGGGCGAGCACCGGGTAGATGAGCCGCGGAAGCACGAGGGCGGCCGCGAGACCGGCCAGAACGACCGCGGCCGGCACGGCGCGCCGGCGGAGGTCAGCCCGCATCGACCGACCCGAATAGACCGGCGGGGCGAATGAGCAGCACGACCGCCATGAGCGCGAAGGCGACCATGTTCTCCAGCGCCGGGTTCACCACCCCGGCGACGCTGGCCAGCACGCCGACGAGGAAGCCCGCGGTCACCGCGCCGGCGATCGAGCCCATGCCACCGATGACCACGACGGCGAACGTGAAGATGATGAGCTCGGACCCCATCAATGGCGAGACGTTGCGCATGGGGGCGGCGAGCACTCCCGCGAGCGCGGCGAGACCGACGCCGAACCCGAAGACCGGGGTGATCCACCGCTCGACCTTGATCCCGAGCGCGCGGGTGAGGTCAGCGCGTTCCGTCGCGGCGCGGACGACGAGCCCGATCCTGGTGCGCTCGACGGCGTACCACACGGCGATGCAGACGAGGATCGAGAAACCGATGACGAACAGGCGATAGACGGGATAGCCCGCCTCGCCGATCGAGATCGATCCCGCGAGCTCCGCCGGCGCCGGATATGGCTGGCCCTGGAGCCCGAACCGGAGCCGCATCGCGTCCTGGATGATCAGGGTGAGGCCGAAGGTGAGGAGGAAGTTGTAGAGGGGATCGAGCCGCGTGAGGCGACGGATGAGGAGCAGTTCGACGATCATGCCGAAGGCTCCGACGACGAGCGGAGCGATGAGCACGGCGGGCCAGAACCCGATCTGCAGCTCCTGGAGGACGAGGTAGGCGGCGAACGCGCCCAGCATGTAGAAGGCGCCGTGGGCGAAGTTCACCACCCGCATGATCCCGAAGATGACCGCGAGGCCGAGTGAGACGAGCGCGTAGAAGCTGCCATTGGCGAGGCCATTGAAGAGCTGGAGCGCGAGGTAGCCGAGATCCACGCATGGCCAGCGGCCGGGACAGGGCCGCGGCCCCACCCCGGCCTTTGGCTACCGCCCTACTGCATCTTGCAGCCGGTCTCGGCGACCGGCCGCGAGGCCTTATCCGCGGGGATCATGCTGACGACCTTCGAATAATCGAAAGCCTCCTTCGCCTCGGCCTTCGACTTGACCTCGGCGAGCAGCGCGTCGTGCATCACCGAGTGGTCCTCCTTGCGGATCGTGCCGTTGCGAATGAAGAAGTCGTTGAACTTGTACCCCTCCAGCTGCTTCACCACCGCATCGGCGTCATCGCTGCCGGCCCGGCGGATCGCGTCGAGGTACTGGAAGGCAGCGGAGTAGTTACCGGCATGCGCGAAAGTCGGTCGGATCTTCGTCCGCGCCAGGAACTTGTCCGCCCACTCGCGGGCCTGCTGATCCATCGACCAGATCCACGGGGTGGTGTACTGGACACCGGCGAAGGCGTCCTGCCCGAGTGCCGTGATGTCGGTGTCGAACAGGAGCCCGATCGCGAGCTTGATGTTCTGGTCCTTCAGCTTGAACTCGTTGTACTGCTTCACCACGTTCACCAGGTCCCCGCCGGCCTGCATCGCGCCGAGCACCTGGGGCTTCAGCTGCCCCGCCTTCAGCAGCAGCGCGGAGAAGTCACCGGTCGTGTTCGGGAACGGCGAGCCGTCCGACTGGATGACCGAGCCACCGCTCGCGACGATCTGCGCACGGAACGACTTTTCCATGTCCTGGCCGAACGCGTAGTTCGGATAGATGATGTACCACTGTTTTCCACCCGCACTCGTTACGGCGGTTCCGGTGCCGACCGCGAGCATGTAGGTGTCGTAGGCGTAGTGGAAGGTGTACTTGTTGCAGCTCGGGCCGGTGAGCTCGGTCGTGGCCGCCCCGATGTTGATGTAGAGCTTCTTCTGGTCGCCGGCCACCTTCGCGATCGAGAGCGCCGCCGACGAGGTGGGCACATCGAGGACGATGTCGGCGTTGCTGCGCTCGTAGAACTCCTGCGCCTTCGACGCGGCGAGGTCCGGCTTGTTCTGGTGGTCGGCGGTGATCACCTCGATCGGTCCGCCGAGCGCGTTGTCACCGTACTTCGCCTTGAAGTCCTCGACCGCCATCTTGACCGCTTCGACGCTGTTCTTCCCCGACAGGTCGGCATAGACGAGCGATTGGTCGTTGATGACCGCGATGACGACCTTGTTGTCGGTGAGCTTCACCTGCGCCGGGGCCGCGCCTCCGGTCCCGCCCTGCCCGCCGCAGCTCGCCGCGATGACGAGCGCGAGCAGCAAGCCCAGTGTTCTCCGCATGGCGTGTTCCTCCCAGATCCCGCTGTTAGGCCGAATCCTAGAGCCCTCTTGGGGGGGCTAGTGGCCGAGACCCACAAGGGGGTTTCCTGCGGCGAGTCACGGCCGCATGCGCTGAGCGCGAACGCGCCGGGTCGCCGACCCCGAGAGACCTACGCGCGAGCGGTCTTCACGCTCGGCGGCCCGAGGGGCCGAAAAGGCGCCTCGTTGCTAGGTCAGATGCCGAGATGGCGGAGCAATTCCGTCTCGCGCGCGATCATCTCGGCGTTGGTGAGGGTCTCGACCACAGCGCCCTGGGCGAGCAAGTAGTGGCGGTCGGCGACGCGCGTCGCGAAGCGGAGATTCTGCTCGACCAGGAGCATCGTGACGCCTTCGCGCTTCGCGTCCCGCAGCATCTCGCCGATGCGCTCCACCAGCACCGGGGCAAGGCCTTCGGTCGGCTCGTCGAGCAACAACACCTGGGCGCCCATCCGGAGGACGCGCGCGATGCTCAGCATCTGCTGCTCGCCGCCGGATAGCTTCGCGCCCGACTGCCGCCGCCGCTCCTTCAAAGCCGGGAAGGTCGCGTAGATCCGGTCGAGTGGCCAATCGGACGGACCGACGCGGGGCGGGAGGATGAGGTTCTCCTCGACCGTGAGGGTGGCGTAGATCCCACGGTCGTCGGGGACGTACCCGAGCCCGCGTCGCGCGCGATCGTCGGGCGCGAGGCGGCTGACGTCCACGCCGCCCACTCGGATCCCACCGGCCACGTGCGGATGCAGGCCCATCACCGACCGGAGAAGCGTCGTCTTCCCAGCGCCGTTGCGCCCGACGAGGGTGACCAGCTCGCCGCGCGCCAACTGGAGGGACACGTCGCGGAGCGCCTGTGCCTGCCCGTACCAGGCGGAGAGCGCGGTCACCTCAAGCATGCGTCGCCCCGAGATAAGCGGTGACGACCAGTGGATCCTTCCGCACCACGTCGTACGGACCCTCCGCGAGCACGCGGCCCTGGGCCATGACGGTCACATGGTCCGCGAGCGACGCGACCACCCCCATGTTGTGCTCGACGAGGACCACGCTCCGTCCGGCCCGAACTCGCCGGATGAGCGCGATCGTCCGCTCGATGTCCTCGGCGCCCATCCCCGCCGTGGGCTCGTCGAGAAGGAGAAGCCGTGGCTCAAGGGCGAGAGCGAGGGCGAGCTCCAGAGCGCGCTTCTGTCCGTATGGGAGGCTGTCGGAGGGGCGATCGAACATCGCCGCAAGGCCGACCTGGTGGAGGATCTCCGCCGTGCGGTCGTCGAACCGCCGGAGCGCCTTGCCGGAGCGCCAGAATCCGTACCCTTCGCCGGAGCGCGCCTGCAGCGCGAGCGCGACGTGCTCGCGCACGCTGATCCGGCCGAAGAGGCTCGTGATCTGGAACGAGCGGGCCACGCCCCGGCGCGCGATCCCCTCCGGTCGAAGGCCGGTCGCGTCTTCACCGAAGAGCAGGATCCGACCGGCGGCGGGCCGGACGAAACCCGTGAGGAGATTGAAGAGCGTCGTCTTCCCCGCCCCGTTGGGTCCGACCAGGGCATGAACGATCCCGGCCTCGAGGCGGAGATCGATCCCGTCGACCGCGCGGAACCCCGAGTAGGTCTTGACCAACCCGCGCGTCTCGACGGCGTATGTCCCTATCGTTGCCACGCGATGACGCAATCTACAGACTTCTCCGGCAAGCGCGCGCTCGTGACCGGTGCCGCGAGCGGCATCGGCCGCGCCGTGGCCGAGGACCTCGCGGCGCACGGTGCCCGTGTGCTGGTCGCCGACCTGGACGAAACGATGGGGAAACCGGTCGCCGCGGCGCTCCCGGGCGCCCTGTTCCAGCGCGCGGACATCGCGTCCCGCGCCGACTGCGCGTCGCTCATGCAGCGGATGGTGGCCGAATGGGGCGGGATCGACATCCTGGTGAACAACGCCGGCCTTCAGCACGTCGCACCGGTCGAGGACTTCCCGGAGGACCGCTGGGAGCAGCTCGTCCGGATCATGCTCATCGGGCCGTTCCTGCTCATCCGCTACGCGATCCCGCATATGTACGCGCAGGGCTGGGGCAGGATCGTGAACGTGTCCTCGCTCCACGGCCTCGTCGCTTCGCCGTTTAAGTCGGCGTACGTCTCGGCCAAGCACGGCCTCAACGGGCTCACCAAAACGGTCGCCCTCGAGGCGGGATCCCGGGGCGTCACGGTGAACGCGATCTGCCCGAGCTACGTGCGTACCCCGCTGGTCGAGAAGCAGATCGCCGACCAGGCGAGGACGCAGGGCATGACCGCGGACGACGTCGTCGCGAAGATCATGGTCGAGCCCGCGGCGATCAAGCGGCTCCTCGAGCCCAGCGAGGTCGCCGCGTACGTGACGTTCCTGTGCGGCGACGCCGCGGCCGGGATCACCGGCGCGACCCAGGTCATCGACTGCGGCTGGACCGCTCGCTGAGGCGGCCCCGCAGGCCGCGCCGTCCCTCAACCGGTCGTCGACATGCTGGAGGTGCGCCCTGCCGCCCGGTGCCGCGGCAGAAGATGCGGGGCGGTGGCCTTGAACGACGCAACGACACGATCGCCGTCAGTGAGCTCCATCTCGCGCGCCGATTGCCGGGTGACGTGCGCGATGAGCGGGAAGCCGCAGTCGAGGACAAGGCGCGTACGCCGGCCGATCGGCTCGATCCGGACTATCCGCGCCGCGAAGCTATTCCGCGCGCTCGAGGGACTGGATGTCCGTGAGATCACGACATCATCCGGACGGATGCAGAGGAGCGGAAAATCGTCGCCGGCGGGCGCAAGCGCCGTCACTTCCACGAGCTGATCGCTGATCCGGAGGGCAGTCAGCTCGTCCGTGCTTCCCGTCACCTTGGCGGGGAGGACATTCTCGACCCCGACGAACGCAGCGACCTCGGGATCGGTCGGCATCGCGAAGACCGTCTCGGCGCTGTCACACTGACGCACCACGCCGTTCATCACCACCGCGATCCGGTCCGCGAGCGACAGCGCCTCGTCGCGATCGTGGGTGACCATGACCGTGGTCACACCGCGGCCGCGGAGGACTCCGGTGAGGTCCGCGATCAGCAGCTCGCGGGCTGGCGCGTCGAGCGCGCTGAACGGCTCGTCGAGGAACAAGAGCTCGGGCTCGACGGCGAGCGCGCGGGCGATGCTGACGCGTTGCGCCTCGCCTCCGGAGAGCCCGTTCGCAGGGCGGTCGGCGAGATGCGCAATGCCCAGCCTCCTCAGCTCGGTCGCCGCGCGCGCGTGCCGCTCGGCGCGGGAGACGCCGCGGAGCGCGAGGCCGACCGCGGCGTTGTCCCGCACCGATCGATCGAGAAGGAGCGGGCGCTGGAAAACCACGGAAACGCGCCGCCGGAACGCTTGAGGGTCGGTGATCGGGACATCGTGGAATCGAAGTACCCCGTTCGCCGGAAGAAGCGTGGCGAGGGCGAGGAGGAGGGAGCTCTTCCCGGCCCCGTTG
>JALYKU010000153.1 GCA_030774595.1 Chloroflexota bacterium
CGATACCGGATGAGGTCCTGAATGCGATCGGGTACGCCGGTCCCGCGTCGGGAGCGGCCACCGCGTTCCAGACGCTGAGCCAAGGCCTCGATGTCGCGATCGTCCGCGTGCTCGTCGCCCGGTCCGGGGACGTCGACGGCGTTCGCGCAGTGATGCGCGGTGCACTCGGCTAGGTGCCCGACCGCTACCCACGGCACTAGTTGCAGTTCCTAGGAGGCGGCCGCGTCCGTCGGTCCCTCGAGGACAGGCGTCGGATCCCGGAAGCTGCGCACCTCGTCGTTCCGAGCGTTCACGCCGATGATCGCCGCCGCGATCACCGCCGCGCCCGCGGTGGCGGCGATCTGCGGTCCGAACGCCTCGACGGAAATGCCGGTCTGTAGCTGCGACGTCTGCGCCATGCCACGGCCGACTAGGAGGAAAGCCGACAACGTCCGTCCCCGGTACGCCTCATCCGCCTGGAGCTGGAAGATGCTGTTGCGCATCGTCGCCCACCACGTATCGGCGAAGCCGACGAGCGCGAGCGTGAGCGCCGAGAGCTCGAACGAGCGCGACCACGCGAAGAGCGCAAACGCCACGACGTACCCGTAGCCCGACAGCATCATCGATCGACCCTTGCGCTCGATATCGCCGCTCATCACCAGCCCGCCCGTTCCAACGAGGGCGCCGGCGCCGAGAGAGCTCAGCAGGAAGCCGAGTCCCTCGGGACCCACGTGCAGCACGTCCTTCGCGACGATCGTCACGAGCGCCGTGTTGGCGCCAAAGAGGCTGTGGGCCGACTCGAGGAGCAGCAGGTTCGCGAGGATCGGCTTGCCGAGCGTGTACCGCGCGCCGTCGATCGTCTCCGCCATCAATGACCCTCGTACCCGATCGACGATCGGCGGCTTGCTGATGAGCAGGAGCGCTCCGATGATCGCGAGGAAGCTGACGGCGTTGATGAAGTAGGGAAGCGCCGGTCCGGTCGCAACAATGAGGACGCCGGCCAGGCTCGGGCCGATGAGCCGCGCGATGCGGAACACCGCGGCGTTCAATGTGATCGCGTTCTGCATCTGCGACCTGGGGACCATCGTCGTGTACATCGCGCGGCGCGCAGGTGCGTCGAACGTCTGCAGCGTCCCGTTTATCACGCTCGCCAGGTAGATGTGCCACACCTCGACCTGCCCCGTCGCGACCACGAGACCGAGCCCGAACGAGGTCAGGGCCGATCCGCCTTGCGTGACGAGCAGGAGCCGGCGACGATCGACGCGGTCCGCGATCGCCCCGGCCAGGAGCCCGAACGCGAATGTCGGGATCGCGCGCATCGCGCCGCCGATGCCGAGAAGCACGGGCGATCCGGTGATCTCGTAGAGCAGCCATGTCGTGAGCGTTTGCTCCATCCAGCTGCCGCATTGAGAGACAGTGAGGCCGGTGAAATAGAGCGCGAAATCGCGATGGCGGAGTGGGGCGAGGCCGGGAGCGAAGCGCATCTGCGCGTCCTATATTCGTTTCTCTGAGCACGCACCGTCTTCGCTTCACGCTGAACGGTTCACCGCAGTCGCTCGAGGTTCGCGCGGATCGGCGGCTCATCGATGTGCTGCGCGACGACCTCGGGCTGACCGGGACGAAAGAGGGCTGCTCCATCGGGGTCTGCGGCGCGTGCAGCGTGCTTGTGGGCGGCGATCTCCTCTCCGCGTGCCTGCTGCCTGCGGTCTTCGTCGACGGTCGCGCGGTCACGACGGTGGAGGGCCTCGCGAACGGAGAGACCCTTTCGCCGCTGCAGGACGCGTTCATCCGCGACGGCGGCTTCCAGTGCGGCATCTGCACGCCAGGCCAGCTCATCGCGGCGACCGCGCTCCTCGCCGAGCATCCGCGGCCCACTGACGATCAGATCCGCGAATGGATGATGGGCAACCTTTGCCGCTGCACCGGTTATCACGGGATCACGCGCGCGATCAAGACGGCGGCAGCCGCATGATGTACGACTATCACGAGCCCGAGACCGTGCCGGAGGCGCTCGAGCTGCTCGCCCAACACGGCGACGACGCTCATCTCGTCGCGGGCGCGACGGCGTTCACGCTGCTATGGCGTCAGGGCTTGCTGCGACCCGGGCACGTCGTCGGTCTTCGCCGCATCGCGACGCTCGGTGGGATCACCGCGTCGGGCGGTGGCCTCGCCCTCGGCGCGATCGCTACGCATCGCGCGATCGAACGGTCAGAGGAGGTCGGCCGCTACTGCCCCGCCCTGACGCGAACGTTCGCGTCCGTGGCGACCGTCCGTGTGCGCAATCAGGCGACGATCGGCGGCAATCTCGCGCACGCCGACCCGGCGCAGGATCCACCGCCGATGCTCATCGCCCTCGGCGCGGAGGTTGTGGCGGTGTCGAAGGCCGGTGAGCGTGCCGTTCCGGTCGAAGATCTCTTCGTCGATGTCTTCACGACGTCTCTGCGCCCCGGCGAGATCATCACCGCCGTTCGGTTCCCCGCGCTGGCCGCGGGCACGCGCGCGACGTATCTGAAGTTCCTGCCGCAGACGGCGGATGATTACGCGACCGTCTCCGTCGCGGCGGCGCTACGTCTCGCGAACGACGGCACAGTGGCGGATGTTCGCATCGCGCTCGGAGCGGCGGGGCCCACTCCGAGGCGTGCCCGCTCGGTTGAGGACGCCCTTCGCGGCGCGAAGCCTGATGCGAAACGCATCGCTGACGCAGCGGCGCGCGTCGACACCGACATCGAGCCGTTCGACGACGTGCGTGGCTCCGCCGGATACAAGCGCGAGATGGCGCGCCTCTGGACCGAGCGCGCGCTCACGTCGCTCGTGGCAGCGCCATGAGGCTGACGCACACCGCGCTCGTCCGCGCCCCGCGCGCAAAGGTGTGGAAGCTCGTGACCGATGTCCCGGCGGCGGCGCGGTGCGTGCCCGGCGTCGCCGCGGTCACGCCATCGGGCGCCGGCAAGTACAAGGGCTCGCTATTGGTCCAGCTCGGTCCGGTCCGACTCGTGCTCGACGGAGACATCGCCTTGACGTCGACCGACGAGGCCGCCGGCAAAGCCTCGCTCCGCGCCGACGCGAAGGACACGCGCCTCGGCGGCACGGTCCGCGCCACGATGGATCTCGCGCTCGCCGACAAGGGCGCGGACACCGAGCTGCGCATCACGAGCGACGTGCAGATCGCCGGGCGCATCGGAGAGTTCGGGCAGCCGGTGATCCAGCGCAAGGCCGATCAGCTGATGACGCAGTTCGCCGACTGCCTCGCGCGCACGCTCGCGTGACGCTCGCGAAGGCCGCGCCGCCCGACATCTTCGAAACGCCGGAGTGGCGGGTCGAGGGTCGTGACAAGGTCACCGGCGCGGCGAAATACGCTGCGGACATCACGAGGCCGGGGATGCTGCATGCGGCGTTCGTCGGCAGCACGTACCCGCACGCACGGGTGATCTCCGTCGACGTCGATGCTGCGCGCAAGGTGCAGGGTGTGCGCGCGGTGATCACGGGCAGGGACGTGCGGCCCGCTCGCTTCGGTCGCCGCTTACAGGACTGGCCGGTCCTCGCCTGGGATCGCGTGCGCTTCATCGGTGACCGAGTCGCGGCGGTCGCCGCGGACTCGCTCGAAGCTGCGGAGCAGGCGGCGGTGTTGATCGAGGTCGAATACGAGGAGCTGCCGGCGGTCTTCGATACGGAGGCAGCGCTCGCGGCCGACGCGCCCGTTCTGCACCCGGACGCGGCCGAGTACAAATACTTCGGCGGGGCGCGGCCGGATCGCCCGCACCCGAACGCTCAGGGCCACGTCGTGCACGAACACGGCGACGTCGCGTCCGGGTTCGAGAATGCCGCGGCGGTCTTCGAGCACGAGTTCACCGTTCCGCGCATCCATCCGGCGTACATCGAGCCGCACGCGAGCCTCGTCTGGATCGAAGGCGAGACCGTTCACGTCGTCACGACGAACAAGGCCCCGTTCTCGCTGCGCGATCAGATGGCCGTCACGATCGGCGTTCCCGCGGAGCGCATCGTCGTCGACACGCCACATGTCGGCGGTGACTTCGGCGGAAAGGGACTGTCGCTCGACGAATTCGCGCTGTACTTTCTCGCGCGCGCTTCGGGGCGCCCGGTCCGTTCGGTGCTCCGGTACACCGACGAGCTGCAGCTCTCGAACACCCGGCATGCCGCGCGCATCCGGCTCCGCACCGGGGTGGATCGCGACGGTCGCATCACCGCCCATCAGGCGCGTGTCGTGTTCGACGGGGGTGCGTATGCGGCGGGGAAGCCGGTCGCCGGCCTGCTCCCGGGCGGCCCCACGCTGACGCTCGCGGGCTACCACGTACCTGCCGCGCGCGTCGAGGCGGTCGCGGTTTACACGAACACGCTCCCGGCCGGCCACGCGCGGGCGCCGAGCCAGCCGCAGCACACGTTCGCGGCCGAGTCACACCTCGACCTGATCGCGCGCGCGATGGAGATCGATCCGGTCGAGCTTCGAGCCCGCAACGCGATCCGCGCGGGCGAGACGGACGTGGAGGGCGCGGTGTGGCACGACTCGCAGGCGCCGCGTGTGCTCGCGATGCTTCGTGCGTCGTCGCAGTGGGGCGGCACGGTCGCGACGGATCACGGACGCGGCGTGGCCTTTTCGGCGCGACACGTCGGTCGCGGCAAGACGTCGCTCACGCTGACCCTGCGCCCCGATGCATGGGTCGAGGTCCTCACCGGCGTGGCGGACCAGGGTGGCGGCGCGCACACCATGATCCAGCGCGTCGTCGCGCGCGAGCTCGGTATCGACGTGTCACGCGTTCGCGTAGCACAGGGCGACACGGGTCGTGCGAACGTTGACCCGGGCGTCGGAGGCAGCCGTGTCACGCCGGTCGCGGGCAACGCCGCGCTCGATGGTGCCCGCAAGCTCAAGGCACTTCTGGGCGAGCTCGGCCTGACGCTGGACCAAGCCGCAACTGCCGCCGCGCCGCTCGTTGTGACGGGAGAGGGCGAGCAGAACGAGCATCTCTATGGCGTGTACGCCTATTCGATCGAGGTGTCGGTCGACCGGCAGACGGGCTGCTTCCGCGTTGTCGATGCCGTGCTCATCGCGGACGTCGGCACCGTGATCAATCCGGTCGCGGTGCGTGGACAGCTCGAGGGCGGATTCGTCTTCGGCCTGGGCCAGGCCGTCATGGAGGAGCTGCGCCTCGAGGACGGTCGTGTGACGACGACGAATCTCGGCGACTACAAGATCCCCACGATCGCCGACGCGCCACCGCTTCGCCTCGTGCTCATCACCGACGCGCCGGGGCCCGGGCCGTTCGGCGCGAAATCCGTGGGCGAGCTTGCTAACCCGGCCGTCGGCGCGGCGATAGCGAACGCCATCGACGCCGCAGTCGGAGCACGCGTGATGTCGCTTCCGATCACGGCGGAGAAGGTGCGTACGGCGCTCAGCACGACGGAGCGTCGCTAGTATTCATGCGACCTTCGCGGGGAGGCGTCATGTCGCAGTTCAACGACAAGGTCATGCCCAAAGATTTCGTGAAGATGGCGCCCGAGTACAAGGATCTCCTCATCCGCCTGCTCACGATCCAGGCGGACTGCGAGATCGGCGGACCGCACATCTACGTCGACCACTGGACCCTGCGCGCGCCGACCGTCGACGATCAGTGGCGCGTCGCGCGGATCGCATCGGAGGAGATCGACCACTGCCGCAAGATCCTGCGGCTGCTCAACCTCGTCGACGTCGACCGTTCCGACATCCTCGAGCGGCCGCGCAGCAAACGCGAGGTCGACGCCTTCAAGGAGGACATGCCGACCTGGGCCGACTTCGCGGCGTTCGGCTTCCTCATCGACAAGGTGGGTGAGTACCAGCTTGAGGAGATGGTCGGCTCGACGTTCGCGCCCATCGACGACACGCTTCCGATCATCCTTCGTGAGGAGAAAGGTCACGTCGCTTACGGCGAGCAGCAGCTGGAGAAGCTCGTGAAGTCGAGCGCACAGGGAAAGGCGCAGGCCCAAGCGGCGGTCGATCGTTGGTACATCACCGGGCTGGACATGTTCGGCCTGTCCGGCTCCGCTCGGACCGAGCGGTACATCGAGTGGGGCCTGAAGCGCCGCACCAACGAGGAAGCGCGCAGCCAGTACATCGCGGAGATGGAACCAAAGATCGCCGCGCTCGGGCTCGTCGTGCCGGATCGTCTGCTGGGCAGGAAGTACCTCTAGCGGCGACTGGTCGTTCCCAAGATGGACAGTGTCATGCAGGTGCACATCGCGGACACATCGGGTACGCGAACGGCGACCATCGAATACGGGCCGAAGCGAGACCTCTGCAGCCTCAAGTTGAGCCTTGATGACGGTCGCGCCTTCACGGCCGAATCGAGCGACTATTTCGAATGCTTGATCTTGGTGCGGCGCGACCTCGAGGCCGAAGGCATCGTGGTGTGTTGTCAGGGCGCGCGGAGGGACGTTTGGCCGTCAGGGATGGCACGCGACATGGGCGCCGGTCTCAAGGCTTATGTGCTCACAATCGGTCGAGCGCCTGAACGCGGTGATCTGATTTCGATCTTCGGTCCGGCAGATCGAGAACTGATCGGCACAGTGGAGGAGCAGCGGAGGCACTTTCGTGAGTGGTGGGAATCGCTGCGGACGCCCGGCGGGTAGCGGTCGGGGACCTGCAGCAGACTTCACGTCCTGATGGCTGAGATCTTCAATCTCTCCGCGGCTCTGGTTGATACCCACCTCGCGGCGGGTCGAGGCGACCGACCAGCACTTCGCTATGAGGGCACGACCCTCAGCTACCGCGACGTCGCGCGGCTGGTCGCGCGCGCCGGCAATGCGCTGCGCATGCTCGGCGTCGAGATCGAGGACCGCGTCGCGCTCCTGCTTCCAGATTCACCGGAGTTCGTTGCGACGTTCCTCGGCGCGATCCGCATCGGCGCCGTGCCGGTGACGATCTCGACCCACCTCACGAGCGGGGAATACGCCGAGCTGCTCGCCGACTGCCGAGCGCGCGTGCTCGTCGCGCACGCGAGCGTGATGCCGCGCGTCGCGCCGACCCGCCATGGCCTGCCGCATCTGCGATGCGTCGTGATCGCCGGTGGCGATCAAGGCGACGACGTCGGGTTCGACGAAATCACGCGCGCACAGCCGTACGAGCTCGCGCCCGAGGCGACGACCGCCGACGATATGGCGTTCTGGCAGTACTCGAGCGGAACGACGGGCCGTCCGAAGGCCGTCGTGCATCTGCACGGGCCATCCGTCGCGCCCGCTGATCTGCACGGCACGCTCGTCGTTGAGATGCAGGCGGAGGACCGCGTGTTCAGCGTGGCGAAGCTGTTCTTCTCATATGGCCTCGGCGCATCGCTGCTCATACCGTTCCGGCACGGCGCGTCGTCGATCCTGCTCCCCGGCCGCCCCGAGCCGCGCTTGGTGTTCGAGACGATCGCGCGCGAGCGGCCGACGCTCCTTTATTCGGTGCCGACGGCCTACGCCGCGCTCCTCGCGCTTCCCGAAAGTGAGAGACACGACACCTCGTCACTACGCCGCTGCATCTCCGCGGGCGAGTCGCTGCCCGCGCCGATCTTCGAGCGCTGGCGCGCGCGGTTCGGTCTCGAGATCCTCGACGGCATCGGCTCGACCGAGATCGGCTACATCGCCATCTCGAACTTCCCCGGTCGAGCGCGGCCCGGCACCTCTGGTCAGGTCATCCCCGGCTACGAGGCGCGCGTTCAGCGCGCTGACGGCGAGCCCGCCGCGGTCGACGAAGTGGGTGACCTGCTCGTCCGAGGCCCCTCGACCGCGGCCTTCTACTGGCGTCGGCGCGCCGCGACGAAGCACACCTTCCGCGGCGAGTGGGTGTTCACGGGAGATCGCTACTCAGTCGATGCCGATGGCTACTATACGAATCACGGACGGTCCGACGATCTCCTCCGTGTGAGCGGGCACTGGGTCTCACCGCTCGAGGTCGAATCCGTTCTCCTGCGTCATAAGGCGGTGCGCGAGTGCGCGGTGGTCGCGCGGGCCGACGGCGATGGCCTTATCAAGCCGTGCGCATACGTCGTGTGCGCGGACGGCGCGGCCGCGGCACCCGCGCTCGCCGACGAGCTCAAAGCGTTCGTGAAGGATTCGCTCGCGCCGTACAAGTACCCGCGCTGGGTCGAGTTCATCCCCGAGCTGCCGAAGACGTCGACCGGCAAGATCCAGCGCTTCAAGCTGCGCCAGGTTGGGTCCTGAGGAGGTAGCGACAGCCCGCTCTAACGGAAGCGCGAGGACTGCCGGCGCCGGACGATCGTGTCGACAAGCGCCGGCATTCTCTTCTCCTTCACGTGCGCGAGCGCGCGCTTGATCGCTGGACCCGCCGCATCGGGATCCGCGATGGGACCTTCCGCGTACCAGCCAAAGCTCTTCGCGAGCATCGCGAAGTCCGGCGCCGGATCGTCGAGCTCCTGACCGACGCGCGCATTCTCCACCGGCGTGCCGCGGTGGCGCGCGACGCGCATCTGATGCTCGAAGTCGTTGTAGTACGCGCGGTTGTTGTACATGACCACCAGCAGCGGGATGCGGCTGTTCGCCGCGGTCCAGAGCGCGCCCGGGTCGTACATGAGATCGCCGTCAGGCTGGATGTCGACGACGACCGTGTCGGTGCCGCGATACGCGAGCCCGACGCCAAGCGAGACGCCGATCTGCGTCGCGGTGCCGAATGAGCGTCCGGGGTGACGTTTCGGCGAATCGACGTCCCAGAGGCGCAGCGTCCAGTCCTCGAGCGTGTTCGCGGTCAGCACCCAGTCCTCGCTCTTGATGACGTCCCAGATCTCCAACGCGAGGCGCGCGGCCGTCATCGGCGACGCATCCCAGTCCGCCTTCGCGTCGCGTTCCCACTTCTCGCGCAGCGCGTCATGCGCGGCGCCGATCTCCTTTCTCCGCGCGGCGCGGTCTCCAGCGCCCGCCTGCGGGCGAACGAGCGAGCGCAGTGCGGGCAGCGCGAGGCGCGTGTCCGCGACGACGGACAGCGACACCGGCTGAAAGTCGCCGAGATCCTCGGCCCATTTGCTCTGCCGCAGCTCGGAAAGCCCGATGTCGACGATCGGTGTGCCTGCGGGAACGCGCGAACGCTTCGCCCGGTCGGCGCTGTCACGGTCGAGCTCGCTGAGCGCGCGGTGGAGGTCACCGACGTCGAGCGCGATCACGAGATCGGCGTCCTTGAGTGCCTCGCCGCCCGACAGGTTGAGCGGATGCCGGTTCGGGATGTTCACGCGGCCGTGCAGGTCGATGACCGCCGCCGCGATCTCCTCCGCGAGGCCGACGAGCTCGGGCACCGCTTCAGGATGCCGGCCGGTGAACTCCGTCACGATGACCGGCCGCTTCGCGCGTGCGATGAGCTCCGCGACCCTCGCGAGCGCCGCCGGGTCAGCCTGCACCGGCGTCGGGCGCGCTGCGCCGACCACCTCGTCCATCGCGACCGCGTGATCGAGTGGGTCTTCCTGCAATCCGGCGTCGTAGCAGAGGTACACGGGACCGGCGGGCTCCGTCGTCGCGATACGGTATGCGCGCGCGAACGAGTTGGGAAAGTCGTCCACGGTCGCGGGTTGGTCGTCCCACTTCGTGAAGTTGCGGACCGCCTCGGCCTGCACCTGCGCGGTGTGGATCCAGTCGATCGCCGGTCGGCGTCGGTGCCGATCGACCGGGCCCGTCGCGCCGAGCAGCATGAGCGGAACACGATCGAGGTGGGCGTAGTACACGCCCATCGTCGAATGCAGCAGGCCGACGACGTCGTGGACGATCGCGCCCATCGGCCGACCGGTCGTCTTCGCGTATCCGTGCGCAACGTTGACCGCGACCTTCTCGTGCGTGCACAGGATGATCTCAGGCTTGCCCTCGCCGTAGTTCACGAGCGAGTCGTGCAGTCCGCGGTACGTGGCGCCCGGGTTGAGCGCGACGTACTCGATGCCGAAAGCCTGCAGGAGATCGACGATGACGTCCGAGCCGAAGCGGGGCGAGCGCGTCATAGCGCCCGCCCCGCCCTAGTTGAGACTATTTGCCGACGCCACGCTTCTCGGCGTCCGCGACGTACTTGTCCTCGATCACCTTGGTCACATCGAGGTCCTTCACCTTCGCGTTCGTCGCTACGAGCGTGTCTCGCGTTGAGTTGAACGACGCGACGGTCGGATGCGGGTACGACGGGAAGATCGTTCCGACGTAGAAGTCGTACGTCTGCGAGAGCGCCGCGGCGTCTTCGGCCTTGGCTGTGTCGAGCTTCAGTAGCTTGGCGAGGATCGGAATCGTCTTCGCCTTGTCCTTCTTCGCGATACCGATCGCCTCGATCTCCGCGTCGACGTACGACTGCACCGCCTGAGGGTTCTTGTCGGCCCATGATTTCAGCACGATGGTGCAGTTATCGGTGGCGGCGATCTTCTCGGCGCCGAGGTCATAGATGACCTTGAAGCCGGCGGCGAGGAGCTTGACGGTGTCTGGCGGATGGCCGGGGCCTGCGTAGGCGGCACCGCCGATCATGCCCGTCGCGAGATTCGCCGTCGATCCGAATGCCTGAATGGTCACGTCTTTTGCAGGGTCCAAGCCGAGCCGCTTGAGCGACTCCACGGCGGCGACGTACGCCGAGCCGCCGACGGTCGCAACGCCGACCGTCTTGCCCTTGAGGTCGGCGGGCGTCTTGTAGTCGGCCTTAGCGAGGAATTGCCACGGGGTCACTGGGACGAAGAGCGCGACGACCTGCATGTCGGATCCGCCGACGAATCCGCTCATCGCTTCCGTCCCACCGAAGTTGCCGATCTGCGTCTGGTTGGAGACGAGCGCGGCCGCGGACGGCGCGCCACCGTCGATGAGGCTTAGCTCGACGTCGAGGCCACGCTTCTCGAAGAGGCCAAGCTCCTTCGCCATGAACGGCGCGAGGTTCGCCGGGGTGACGTTGCCATACGACGACTTGATCTTGATCGGCGTCGGTGATGCCGTCGGTGCGACCGACGCCGCGACGGTCGGTGCCGAGCTCGCGGCAGGAGTGCTACCTCCGCACGTGCCGGCGATGAACAGCGCGGTGATCCCAAGAGCCAGGACACGACGAATGCGCATCCCACACCTCCGAGATTGCCGGTCCGCCCCGCAGGCGACCGAACCGCGAATGGTTATACCATTCGCCCGCGCTTCGGCGCGCTGAAACCGTTCCTGAGTGCTTTCGGCGGTGTGCCTAGCCTAGGCGGCGCGGCCCTCGAACATCGTGCGCAGCTCCGTCAGCCGCACACGCGTCGCGCGGAGGAGCGCGCCATCGAGATACGACGGCTGCAGGCCGGACGCCCAGTAGAGGACCCCTCGCCGGTTCGACTGTTCTGACTCTCGCTGTGTGCGCAGCGTCACATCACGTCCGAGGCCGTCGAACTCGAGCCAGGTCTCCCAGATACCGTCGATGCGCTCGAGCGCGTGGACCGACGCGGCGTATCCACGGCCCTCCGGATCGCGCACGACTTCCGAATACGTGTGCACGAGATCGTTCACGGACCGCTGTCATGCAGACGCAATGCCGTTACGCATTCGTGACATTCGCGGAAGCGCGGCCTCAGCCGCGGTCTTTTGGCCGCTCTCCTTTTCCGACCAGCCAACCCCAGCGGTCGAGCGCCTTTTGCTTTGTCGCTGGTGTCGGCAGCTGCGACCGGGGAAACTTGTCGCGCCACTCCCACGGGCGCGTCGCGTCGATGACCGCGCGTGACGAGAAGCCCTTCTTGTCGGGGTGGATGCGCGGGTCGAGCGGACCGCTCCACGCACGGGGAATGATGTCGATCGATTCCGCGGGCTCGGAGCGCGTGCACATCGCCCAGAGCACCTGCTCCAGGTCCATGACGTCGATGTCGTCGTCCACGACGACGACGTAGCGGCCGAGGTACGCCCCGGTGTGGACGCTCGCCGCAGCGTGGCCGACCTGGCGCGCGTGGCCCGCGTAGCGCTGGTTGATCGAGACCGCGTTGAATAGGCGCGAGCCGCCGACCTCGTGGCACCACACGCCGACGATGCCCGGGATGCTCGCGGCCTCGAGATCGCCGCGGAGGCGCGCTGACCGCATGAACGCGCGGTAGAAGGACTGCTCGTCCGGCGGCACGTTGGGCGGCGACGCGAGGATGATCGGGTCGTTGCGGTGGTAGATCGCGTGGACGCGCATCACGGGCTCTTCGCGCTCGCCCGATGCGTAGTAGCCGGTCCACTCGCCGAAGGGGCCCTCGACCGCCTTGTCGTTCGCTTCGGCGAAGCCCTCGATGACGATCTCGGCGTCGGCGGGGATCGGGAGGCCGGTCACCGGACCTTTCACGACGCGGTACGGCGCGCCGCGAACGCCGCCGGCCCAGTCGTACTCGGTGATGCCGTACGGGATCTCGGTGCACGCCGCGAGGAACAGCAGCGGGTCACCGCCGGGCACGAACGCGACCGGCATCTTCTCCCCGCGCGCGAACCATTTGTCGCGGTGCTGGCGCCCGTGCTTGCCGGGTGAGATGTAGAAGCCGAGGCGCGTTTTGTCGTGGACCATCACGCGGTATGTGCCGAGGTTCACCCAATGCTCGTCCGGATCGATCGTGACGTCGAAGCTGCCGGTGCCGAGGTAGCGGCCGCCGTCGAACTCGTGCCACTTCGGGGCGGGGAAGATCGTGCAATCGATCTGATCGCCGCGCAGGACGTTCTCGAAGACCGGACCGTCCTTCACGACCTCGGCGGCGATCGTCGGGATGCCTTTGCGCACGCGCTCTTGCCATTGCTTCACGAGCTCATGTGGCGACACGTCGATCGGGAGGCCGAGCGTGATCGCGATGCGCGCGAACGAGCCGAGGCCGTTCGACAGCACGCGGAAGCCCTTCTTGTAGCCGGGGATCTCATCGAAGAGCGTCGCCTTCGACGGACGCGTCCGGCCGAGAAGCTCGGTCGCCATCCCGATGTCCTCTTCGGCGTTCGCGCCGGTGACGACCTGCAGCTCGCCGATCTCCTCGACCTTCGTCAGCCAGTCGCGAAGATCGGTCGGGGTCTTGGTCTGGGTGCTGATCGTGGTGGCCATTTGGCTGCCTCCTACACCTCGTCGTCGTCGAATGTACGCGCCAGTGCGCGCGGTCTCCAGCCGTCATCAGGGATCGCGGTGCAGTGCTCGACCGGGAACTCCACCCAGACCCTCTGGTCGCGGCGGAGCTCGGTGGTCGGATGAGCGCGTGTGCGGACGAGCAGGTCGCCGATCTCGACCACGCAGTCGAGGCGATCGCCGAGGAACGCGGCGACCCGGAGCG
>JALYKU010000154.1 GCA_030774595.1 Chloroflexota bacterium
CGGCGCGGCCGCGGTGAACGAGGACCAGACCTTCGCTAGCGGCACCCGGTCCTGCGGCCGTTTCGGTCCGGCGACGCTCGGCTCGATGCTGCCGAGGTCGAGCTCGACGAGCTCGTCGAAGGCCGGGGTCAGGGAGTCGTCGGTCCGGAACAGCCCCTGCGCCCGGCAGTAGGTCTCGACGAGGTCGACGAGCGCCTTCTCGCGGCCGGTGAGCGTGAGATAGCGGAGCGTCTGCGCATCGACCGGGAAAAGCGCCGCGGTCGCGCCGTATTCGGGGCACATGTTCGAGAGGGTCGCGCGATCGGCGACCGCCAGGCCGGAGAGGCCGGCGCCGCAGAACTCGACGAACTTGTTCACCACGCCGCGCGCTCGGAGGAGCTCGGTGAGTGTGAGCACGAGGTCCGTCGCGGTCGTCCCGGCCGGGAGCGCGCCGGAGAGGCGCACCCCGACGACGACCGGCGGGGGGAGGAAGAGCGGCTGATCGAGCATCGCGGCCTCGGCCTCGATGCCGCCGACGCCCCAGCCGAGCACGCCGAGGCCGTTCACCATCGTGGTGTGAGAGTCGGTCCCGACGAGCGTGTCGGGGACGGCGATGCGCCGGCCGCCTCGTTCGCGCACCTGGACCACGCGGGAGAGGCGTTCCAGGTTCACCTGGTGGCAGATGCCCATCCCCGGCGGCACGACCCGGAACGTCTTGAACGCCTGCTGGGCCCAGCGGAGGAGCGCGTACCGTTCGGCGTTCCGCTCGTACTCGCGCTCGATGTTGCGCTCGTAGCTGAGAGGCGTCCCGAAGAGGTCCACCTGCACCGAGTGGTCGATCACCAGGTCGACCGGGATGAGCGGCTCGATCTTCGCGGGGTCCTTGCCCGCGCGCGCCATCGCGGCGCGCATCGCCGCGAGGTCGACGACCCCCGGCACGCCGGTGAAGTCCTGCATCAGGACGCGGGCCGGCCGGAACGCGACCGGGCCCCCACGCTGGGTAGCCGGCCAGCTCGCGACCGCGGCGACCTCCTCCGCTGAGACACGGCCGGCCTGGGCCTCGCGGAGCAGGCCCTCGAGGAGGATCTTCACCGTCATCGGCAGCTGCGCGGGATCGCCAAGGCCGGCCTCCCGCACCCGGTCGAGCGCGCAGTGGTCGAGGTC
This sequence comes from Chloroflexota bacterium, assembly GCA_030774595.1. The sequence continues at coordinate 1,144 of JALYKU010000154.1, forward strand.
CGTCCCGGGGAGGCGCACCGGCGCACCGAGTGCTCCGGTCACAGCAGCAGGTCCCACACGATGTCGACGAAGGGGCCCCTGCGAATTGCCGCTCTCGGTGATGCACGCTGTGCGTTGATGGACGCATAGGCTGCGGGATCGAGCGCGCGCGAAGCGAAGTCGAAGCGCTCCGCCACACCCTGAGCGTAGCGTTGGAATCCGCTGGCGCGGGCACGCTTGGCGTGCGAGCCCCTAACGGTTGGACCAGCCGCAGCACGCCGAGGTGGTGCCTCGCCATAGGACGCCGCCAGCTCGTTGCGCACCCGCTCGAGGCCCAGGCCTTCGAACTGGAGATACGCCAACGTCCCGGTCGCGTCCTGGGTCGGCGTGTGATCGATGCGGATCGCGATCTCACTCCCCGCCGTGAGCTCGCCCTCGACCAAGTGTTCGCCGAGGATCGTCTCGGTGACCGAGCCAGGCATCTAGATCACGAGCTCTGCGCTGCGCGGGTCGGTGCGCCGCGCCGTGCATACGACGTAGGACGGTTCGTCATCGACCACGTGCAACAGCTTCCCGCAAGCCAAGCACTCTTCGATGTCGACATCGGTACCGCGGAGCGGGCATCCCACGCGCGCGCGCCATCGAGCAGCCTTCGGTCTTCGCGCTTCTTCTAGAGCATCGCCCTACCTCCCGGAAACTCCAAGCTCGATGAGCTCATCGCGCGAGCGCTCCAGCTCACGGATCCCGGTGATCAGCCCGATGAGCGCGGCCAGCGTGACGATGGGACGGCGATCGCGACGAGAACGGCCAGGGATTCAGCGGTCATCGGATTCACCACCCTGCGGCGATCTGCTTCTCGGCCGCGTGCGTGAGGACGCGCGCGGCGATAAAGCCGG
>JALYKU010000155.1 GCA_030774595.1 Chloroflexota bacterium
GACGGGGACATACCGCGTCGGCGCCAGCAGACCACCGAGCCACCCCGCGAAGAGGGTCGCGAGGAAGCCGATGATCGCGCCGAACGTCAGGGCATCGCTGATGTTCTGAAGGTTGAGTCCCTGCACGCCGGGGAACAGGTCGGTGAGCGACCGGATCCCGGAGCCGGCGAGGTAGCCGCGATCCGCCGCGAAACCGAGCAGCAGCGCGAGCAGGACGATGAAGAGACCGAAGAACGCGGTCATCAGTCCATGCCAGCTCGTCTTGTGGCCGGCCATGCTGCCGGCGACGTAGCCCCCGAGCAGGTACGCGACGATGAGTCCGACCACGACCGGCACGACCGAGGCGATGTCAGCGCCGCCGGAGCGGTTCACGCTGAGCAGCGTGCCCACTGCGGGCGCGATGAGTGCCGCCGCTCCGACGGATGCGATCCACCCGCCGAGCACGGCAGCCCACGAGGTACCTCGTGGCGAGGTGAGATCTTGACGAGCCATGGTTCACTCTCCTTCTTCGGCCCGCTAGGGCTGCAAGAGAGAGGCCAACCGTGCGGTCAGGCGAGCGCGGGCCTGGCGCCGGCCTCGCGGCGGAAGGTTTCGGCGAGATCCGTGAGCTCCCACGGCAGCGAAAGGTCGGGTCGTCCGAAATGCCCGTACGCGGCTGTCTGCCTGTAGAGCGGCCGACAGAGCCCGAAGCGGTCGATGATCGCCTGGGGCCGGAAATCGAAGTGCTCCTCGATGAGCGCCAAGATGGCCTCATCGCCGACGTGGCCAGTGCCGTACGTCTCGACGTTGAGCGAAACGGGCCTGGCGACACCGATCACGTACGCGATCTGGATCTCGACGCGATCCGCGAGGCCCGCCGCCACGACGTTCTTCGCGACGTAGCGGGCGGCGTACGCGCCGGAGCGGTCGACCTTCGTCGGATCCTTGCCGCTAAAGGCGCCGCCGCCGTGGCGCGCGTAGCCACCGTAGGTGTCGACGATGATCTTGCGCCCGGTCAGGCCCGCGTCGCCCATCGGCCCGCCGACGGTGAACCGGCCCGTGCCGTTGATGTGGAAGATGGTGTCGTCGTCGAGCAGCTCCGGAGGTATGGCGGTCCGGATCACCCGCTCGATGACGTCGTCGGCGAGACGACGCTCCGTTCCCGGGTCGTGCTGCGCGGCCACCACGACGGTGTGGACGCGACGAGGCCTGCCGCGCTCGTACTCGACGGTGACCTGGCTCTTGCCGTCCGGCCGCAGGTACGGAAGCTCCCCGCTCTTTCGGACGCGCGCGAGCTGCCTCGCCACGGCGTGCGCGAGCGTGATCGGGAGAGGCATCAGCTCCTCGGTCTCGCGGACGGCGAAGCCGAACATCATCCCCTGGTCGCCCGCGCCGAGCTCGGCCGGCTCGTCACCCTTCCGGGCTTCGAGCGAGCGATCGACTCCCATCTTTATCTCGGGTGATTGCTCCTTGATCGCGGTGAGCACACCGCAGGTCTGATGGTCGAAACCGTAGTCGGCGTTGGTGTATCCGATGTCGCGAACGACCTCGCGCACGAGCCGGGGAACGTCGACGTAGCCCTTGGTCGTGATCTCCCCGCACACGATCACCGTGCCGGTCGTCGTCGCCGTCTCGCACGCGACCCGCGCGCCCGGATCCTGGCGCAGGAGCTCGTCGAGCATGGCGTCGGACACCTGGTCGCAGAGCTTGTCGGGGTGTCCCTCGGTCACCGATTCGCTGGTGAAGAGCGTGCGCGCGGCGGTCATGAAGCTGCTGCTCACGATCAGGTCCCCGCTTTCCAGGAGCTCGCGTAGGCGCGCTGCTCGTCGGTCATGGCATCGATCGGCATGCCCATGGCGCTCAGTTTCGCGCGCGCGATCTGCTCGTCGAGCTCGCGCGGCACCGGGTACACCGCCGGAGACAGCTCTTCGTGGGCGAGCAGGTACTCGATGGACAGCACCTGGTTCGCGAAGGACATGTCCATCACGGCCGCGGGATTCGCCTCAGCGGCGACGTGATTGACGAGGCGCCCCTCGGCGAGGACGTAGATGCGGCGCCCAGCCAGTGCGTACTCCTCGACGAACGGCCGGAGCTCGCGCCGGGCGCCGGCGAGCTCCTCGAGCGCCCCGAGGTCGATCTCGTCGTTGAAGTGCCCGGCGTTGGCGAGGATGGCCCCGTCCCTCATCGCCGGGAAATGAGCGCGTCCGATGACGTTCACGTTCCCGGTCGTCGTGACGAACAGGTCGCCTCGCGCCGCAGCTTCGGCGATCGGCGTAACCCGGTATCCGTCCATGGCCGCCTCGAGAGCGCGAAGCGGGTCGACCTCCGTGACGATCACGATGGATCCCATGCCCCGCAGCCGGGAGGCGATCCCGCGCCCGACCCAGCCATAGCCACAGACGACGGCCGTCTTTCCGGCGAGCAGGACGTTCGTCGCGCGGAGGATCCCATCCACCGCCGATTGGCCGGTGCCGTATTGGTTATCGAACATGTGCTTCGTGCGCGCCTCGTTCACGGCGATGATCGGATACGCCAGCACGCCCTCGCTGGCCATCGCGCGCAGGCGGATCACGCCGGTCGTCGTCTCCTCCGTGCCGCCACGCACACCGGCGAGCAGGTCGCGCCGGTCGGTGTGCAGCAGCGTCACCACGTCGGCGCCGTCGTCCATCGTGATCTGCGGCCGCGTTTCGAGGACCGCCCGGATGTGTGCGTAGTACGTTTCGCGACCCTCGCCCTTGCGCGCGAAGACCGAGATGCCCTCGCGCGCGACGATCGCCGCCGCGGCGTCGTCCTGCGTCGACAGCGGATTGGAGGCACACAGCGCGACCTCGGCGCCGGCATCGCGCATCGCCATGACGAGGTTCGCGGTCTCCGTGGTGACGTGGAGGCACGCGGCAACGCGCAGCCCGGCGAAGGCGCGCGCGCTCGCGAGCCGCTGGCGGATGGACTCGAGCACGGGCATCTCGCGCGCCGCCCATGCGATCCGGCGCGAGCCGGCATCCGCGAGGCCGGTGTCCGAAACGTCGTGGGCGGGCAGCGTCGTGGCGGTCATTCGTTCCTCCCGAAGATGTTCTGCGCCAGCCGCTCCCAGCCCGTCCGGCGGATCGCCGGACCTTCGACGAACGATGCGTGCACGCGGTAGCCCAGACGCCGGTACACCGCGATCGCCGTCGTGTTGTCACGGCGGACGTTGAGCACGACGTCCCGGTGTCCCTCGAGCGCGGCCGACGTGACGGCGGAGGAGCACGCGGTGGCCATCCCTCTCCCGCGGTACGCAAGCCGGGTGAGGACGTTGCCCACGGCGGCGATGCCGGCGCTCCGCGAGCGGACGTGCGTGCCCGCCGCCGAGACGAGGCTCGCGCCGGCGTACGCGCCGAAGTACAGCTCGCGCGCGAGCCGCTCGCAGGTGAAATAGGAGCGCGAGGCGTTGCCGTAGAGGTCGATGACGTCGTCGAGCCGCTCGGGGTCGAGACGCACGACGGGGTGGCTCTCTCTCGGCTCGAACGACGAGGCGTCCACGACCATGCGATACATGGTGTCCGAGCGCTCGAAACGGTAGACCGATTCGATGGCGCCGCGCGCCGGCAGCGGCGCGGCGACGACGATGCGCGGCTCGTGCATGGCCTCCCGCAGCAGCTGGCCGACCGCCACCGGCTCTCCGACGACGAAGCACGGCCGGAACGGCAGCGACTCGACGACGATGACGAGCGCCACGATCTCCGCGTCACGCTTCGCGACCCACCATCGCGCGCGGTCGATGCTGTCCCTGTCGAGGTCCGCCAGGGCGTAGGCGCACAGGAGCCGATCGCTCTCGAGATAGGCGCGCGCGGAGCCCGCCGGTGCGTCGGCCTCGATGCGGATGTCGCGGACGTGCGGCGCTGCGGTCAGTGCGGCCTCCGCTCGCGTCTTTTGTGGAACGGTCGAAGGTCGTGGCGGGACTCCGCCGGTCGCCGAGGCGTCCCAGGGCCGTCACCCTCGGCCTCTTGATGCGTGCTCATCGCCATGGTAATGGTCCCGGTCGCGCGCCATCGCCCTTCCGCCAAGGGAACGGGGGAGACGGCCGAAGAGGATCGTGTCGATGTCGAGCCTCGCCGGTCGCGCCGCCGACTCGCGGGCCCTAGAAATCGATGAGGGTGATGATGTCGTAGCCCTCGAGACGGTCGCGCCCGCGGAGGGCGTGCAGCTCGATGAGGAACGCGAGCGCGACGATCTCGCCCTTCAGCTGCTTGACGAGCTCGATCGTCCCAGCGACGGTGCCGCCGGTCGCGAGCAGGTCGTCCACGACGAGCACGCGGGCGCCCTCGGCGATGGCGTCCCTGTGCATCTCGAGCGTGGCCGAGCCGTACTCGAGGTCGTACTCCACGCTCACCACGTCCGACGGCAGCTTGCCCAGCTTCCGCACCGGCACGAAGCCGACGCCGAGCGCGTACGCGATCGGCGCGCCGAAGATGAAGCCGCGGGATTCCATGCCGACGACCGCGTCGATCCTGCGGCCGCGCACCTGCTGGAGCAGTCCGTCGATCGCGGCCTTGAACGCGGCCCCGTCCTTGAGGAGCGTGGTGATGTCCTTGAAGAGGATGCCGGGCTTGGGGAAGTCGGGGATGTCGCGGACGCGCGCGCCGAGCTCCGATGCGGCTGTCACCCGGCGAGTTTACCCATGTGCGCGTCGCCGAACAGGCGCTCGACCCGGTACGTGATGCCGTCCGTCTTGACGACGGTCACGTTCGTGTTGGTGGCGGCGCTGCGCTCCAGCTCGGGCAGCAGGCCGAGGAAGTGGCTGATGAGGATCCGCGTCACTCCGCCGTGTCCTACGATGCAGATCGTCCGACCCTCGTTGTCGGCGACGAGCCGGGCGACAACGGCCATCGAGCGCTCGAGGACCTGCTCGAGCGACTCCCCGCTGCGCCACTGGTAGAACCCGGACTCCTCCCAGTCGGGAAAGTCGCCGAGCTCGTCCCACGCCTTACCCGTCGCCTCGCCGACGTCGATCTCGCGCAGGCCGGGGTGGATCTCGACCTCGAGGCCCTGCCTCGCGGCGATCACGGCCGCCGTGTCGCGCGCGCGGGACAGGTCGCTCGAGACGACCCGGTCGAAGCGGACCTCCGCGAGCGCGGCCGCGACGGCCTCCGACTGCCCGCGGCCGCGCTCAGTGAGGGGGCTTTCGGTCTGTCCGCCGAAACGCCGCGCGGCGTTCGCCTCGCTCTCGCCGTGGCGGACGAAGTACAGCGTGGTCTCGACCCTCACGCGAGGCCGAGCGTGACGGCGACGTCCTGCCAGCCGCGCACGCGCTCGATGCGCTCGCCATCCACCTCGCGGTTCCACGGCTGGTCAAAAAGCCACACCCGCGTGCCGGCAGCGGCGAGCGCTCTTGCGATGGTCGCGTCGTCCTCGCAGAAGACGTCGAGGGCGAGCTGCCGCGCCAGCCGTACCTTGAAGCGGGCGGAGCTCTTCGCGTCGTAGCGGCCGCGGGGGGCATCCGGGACGAAGTCGCCCATTGGCTTGAGGTGCACGGCCCTCGCGTGCTCCATGAGGCCCTTCCGCCGTAGCCAGGTCTCCGTGACGACGCGCCGCCGCTCCGCGCGGGCGGTGATGAAGTGCAGCTCGTGGCCGGCGCGGACCATGCGCTCGAGCGTCGCGGGACAGTCCACGTACGGCTCGAGCTTCTCGAAGAACGGACCGTCGTAGAGCGCGATCCTGAAGCGATCCTTCTCGGCCTGCGGGACGGTCTCGATCGCGGAGAGCGTGTGCCAGCCGACCCCTTCAGCCGGCAGGTCGAGCCCGAACTCTTTCGCGAACTCCCGCACGTAGGGCGCGGCGCACTCGGCGACCGTGTCGTCGAGGTCTATGCCGATCTTCAGCGCGCGGCCCCGCTGCGCGGCGCGTCGGCCTCGGCGTCCGCGGACGACAGCTGCGCGAGCAGCCCGCTGAGCGCGTCCCGCCAGTCGCCGCGCATGTCGAGCACGCGCAGGCGCAGCTGGCGCTGGCCGACCTGCAGCCTCGGGTACCGGCGAATCAGCCCGCCGCGCTCGGCCGGCGAAAGGTCGCGCTTCATCACGAGGCGCAGCTCGGGGCCGCGGACGCGCACCTCTCCCACGCCCGCGAGAGCGGCGCGCAGCTTCACTTCGACGCCGTACAGGAGGTTGCGCATCGGCTCGGGCGGCGGGCCGTACCGGTCCCGCAGCTCGTCGCGCAGCGTGTGCAGCTCGTCGAGCGAGCGCAGCTCCGCGATGCGGCGGTAGGTCTCGAGCTTGCGCGCCCGCGCCGGGATGTAGTCGTCGGGGATCGCGGTCGACAGCGCGAGGTCCACGATGATCTCGAGCGGCGCCTGCGGACGGGGAGCGCCGCGCTGCTCGTTCACCGCCTGCTCGAGGAGCTGCGCGTACAGCTCGAAGCCGATGGCCGCGACGTGGCCGTGCTGCTCCGCGCCCAGGATGTTCCCGGCGCCGCGGATCTCGAGGTCCTGCATCGCGATCTTGAAGCCGGCGCCGAGCTCGCTCGCCTCGAAGACCGCCTGCAGGCGTTTCCGCGCCTGCTCGGTCAGGTGCGCTTCCTTGCTGTAGAGGAGGTAGGCGTACGCCTTCTCCGCGCTGCGGCCGACCCGGCCGCGAAGCTGATACAGCTGGGCGAGTCCGAGCTGGCCCGCGCGGTTGATGACGATCGTGTTCACGTTCGGTATGTCGAGGCCCGACTCGATGATCGTCGTGCACACGAGGACGTCGTGCTCGGCGTCGGCGAATTCGACCATGACGCGCTCGAGGCGCCGTTCGTCCATCTGCCCGTGCGCCACCACGAAGCGCGCGTGCGGGACGAGCTGCCGCAGCCGGTGCGCCTCCTGCTCGATGCCCATCACGCGGTTGTGGACGTAGTACACCTGCCCGCCGCGGTCGAGCTCGCGCAGCAGCGCCTCTCGGACAACGTCGTCGGTGCGCTCGACGACGCGGGTCTCGATCGGCTGGCGATCCTCGGGAGGGGTCTCGATGACGCTGATGTCGCGGACGCCCGAGAGCGCCATGTGGAGCGTGCGCGGGATCGGGGTCGCGGTCATCGAGAGCACGTCGACCTCGGTGCGCATGGACTTGAGACGCTCCTTGTGCTTCACGCCGAACCGATGCTCCTCGTCGATCACCACGAGGCCGAGGTCGCGGAACCGCACGTCGTTCTGGAGGGCGCGGTGGGTGCCGACGACGATGTCGACCTCGCCCGTGCCCAGGGCGGAGACCACCTCCTTCTGATCGGTCGGCGTTCGGAAGCGCGAGAGCATGGCGACACGCACCGGGAACGTGGCCAGCCGCTCCGCGAAGGTCTCGTAGTGCTGCTGCGCCAGGACGGTGGTGGGCACCACCACCGCCACCTGCTTGCCGTCCATCACGGACTTGAATGCGGCGCGCAGCGCGACCTCCGTCTTCCCGTACCCGACGTCCCCGACGATGAGCCGATCCATCGGGCGTGGGCGCTCCATGTCGCGCTTGGTCTCCTCGATGGCCGTGAGCTGGTCGGGCGTCTCGGTGAACGGGAACGCGTTCTCCATCTCGATCTGCCAGGGCGTGTCGTTGCCGAATGCGTGGCCCTGAACGCTCTCGCGCTCGGCGTACAGCCGCAGCAGCTCGCGGGCGATCTCCTCGACGGCCTTCTTCGCCTTCCGCTTCGTCCGCAGCCACTCGGTACCGCCCATCACCGAGAGCGCCGGCGGCGTGCCCCCGACGTGCCTCGTGATCTTGTCGATGCGCTCGGTGGGGAGCGCCTTGGTCCCGTCGGCGAAGCGCAGCTCGAGGTACTCGCGCACCACGCCCGCGACCTCGAGCGTCACGAATCGCTCGAACCGCGCGATGCCGCTGTCCTCGTGGACGACATGGTCGCCGGGCCGGAGGTCCTGGAGGAACGATCCCATCGCCACGCGCCGGCGGCGACGCTCCGGATGGCGCGGCTTGCGGAAGCCGAAGACCTCGGCGTCCGTGAACACACGAAGGTCGAGCTCGGGCACGCTGAAGCCTTCCGCGAGCGGGACGTGGAGGAGCACCAAGGCGCCGGCCGCAGGCTCGTCGCCCAGGGTCTCCTGCGGCGTGGCGGCGACGCCCAGGTCCGCGAGCAGCTCCGCCAGACGCGCCGCCTGGGGGGTCGCGATGACGCGCGTGCCGTGTCCCGCGGCGGCGACGTCGCGAAGGAAGGCATCGAGCCGCCCCGCATAGCTGCCCGCGCCGCCCCATCCGAGGCGGACGGCGTCGTCCGTCGAGGCGACGCGGATCGCGCCGCGGTCGCGCGCCTGGTCCTCGAGCCGGGTGCGCGCGACGTGAGGCGCCGGGAACATCGCGACCGGCAATCCCTGCG
>JALYKU010000156.1 GCA_030774595.1 Chloroflexota bacterium
CGAAAGGCGACCGTCGCCGCCGCGGGGACCGAGACCGCGCGCGCCGCGCGCTGAGTTTCGCGTTTGACTTTCCGCCGGCAGCCGTGCGCCACGTCGCGGGGTGCGTAGCGCGGGGCGCGCGGCTCTCACCTCGCGCGACGCGAACCTCTACCTCGTCGCGAACATCCTCGCGAGCCTCGGCCTCGGCGTGGTCGTCTTCTACCTGAACTTCCTCTACCGCGCGCTGGGCCACTCGGACATTGCCCTGGGAGCGCTCGTCGGCGCGGAGGCCGCCGGCGTCGTGATCGGCGCGCTTCCCGCCGATCGCTTCGCGCGCGCGCATTCGCGCCGCGCGTCGCTGCTGGTGGGCGGGATCGTCACCGGCGTCGGCCTCATGGGCATCCTCGTGTCGAGCGCATTCGTACCGCTCGCCGCATCGGCCCTGGTCCTCGGCGGCGGCGGCATCCTCGCGTATGCGTCGGGCACCGCGCTCCTCGCGGATGCGACCGGCGTCGCGGCGCGTCCCGCGCGCTTCGGGCTTCAGCTCGCGCTGACGACGATCGCGGCCCTGGTCGCGGGCGTCGTCGCCGGCGCGATGGCAGCACCGGTGGCGGCGTTGCTCGACGCGCCGCCCGATTCGGTCGTCGTGCTGCGCGTGCTCGTCGCAGCCGGCGGACTGATCGCGGGCGCCTCGGTCATCCCGACCCTGTTCGTGCGTGCCGTCCCGGTGCCCCTGCCTGCGGCTGAAGCCGCGCCGCGTGCGCGGCTCCTCCTGCGCTTCCTCCTCGTCAACGCGTGCTTCGGTTTCGGGGCGGGCAGCTTCCTGCCGTTCCTCAACCTGTTCTTCCGCGACCGCTTCGGGGTGCCGTTCGAGTCGCTCGGGCTGATCCTCGGCGCGCTGTCGGCCGTCGGGAGTGTCGGCGCCTTCCTGCACGGACGCACGCTCGTCCCGCGGCTCGGCGTCCTGCGCGCGGTCGTGCTCGCGGAACTCCTCTCGGTCGCCTTCGCGCTCGGCGCGGGGCTCGCCGGGCGGCTCGAGCTCGTGATCGTCCTGCTCGCCGTCCGCTCCATGCTCATGTATGGGGCGACGCCGTCGTTCAGCGCGTTCACGCTGTCGTCGTTCGCTCCCTCCGAGCGCGCGGGTGCGCAGATCGCGGCGGCCATCGCCTTCAGCGGCGCCGACGCGGCGGGCGCGTTCATCTCCGGAGCCGTGCGCACGGCTCTCGGCGACGCCGGATGGACCGCGAACCTGGCGACGCTGAGCGTCGCCTACGTCGCGGCCGCGGTGCTCACGCTCGTTCTCTTCCGGCGACATGTCCCCGCCGGCGACGTTGGCGTGCTCTCTCCGGCTGTCCCAGACTCGCAGGCGTGACCCGACCGCCGCTCCTGCGGCGAATCCAGTTGTCGCAGGCTCGCCCGAATGAGCCCACCGCCGCCGGCCGGGGATCCGGCTGTCCGAGACTCGCGCCCGTGACGCGGCCGCCGCTCGCCGAGGACCTCGTGGCCGCCGCTCTGGAGGCCGGCGTCCGCCGCGCAACTACCGAGCTCGGATGGGGAGAGGCCGCGGCGATGCCGGTCGAGGTCGAGCGTCCAGCGAATCCCGATCACGGCGATTACGCGACGAACGTCGCGCTGAAGCTCGCGCGCCCGCTCCGCCGGCCGCCTCGCGAGATCGCCGAGGCCATCCGCGAACGTGTGGCGACCGACGGCGCCGTCGCCGAGGTCGAGGTGGCCGGAGCCGGCTTCGTGAACGTGCGGCTGCGCGCATCGTGGCTCGCCTCGCAGGTCGACGCCATCGTCGAGGCCGGCGCCGAGTACGGGCGCTCCGCCTCGCTCGCGGGCCGCCGGATCCAGGTCGAGTACGTCTCGGCGAACCCGACGGGACCGCTCACCATCGCGAACGCCCGCGGCGGACCCCTCGGGGACGTCCTCGCGAACGTGCTCGCGTTCGCCGGCGCGGATGTCACGCGCGAGTACTACGTCGACGAGCTCGGCACGCAGGTCGAGATGCTCGGACGGAGCGTGGCACTGCGGTACCGCGAGCTCGGCGGCGAGAAGGTGACGATCGCCGAGGACGCCTACCCGGGCGAGTACGTTGTCGAGATCGCGCGATGGATCCGCGACGCCGACGGCGGCCGGTACGACGGGGCTTCGCTGGAGGAGCAGGCGCGGGCATTCACACCCGACGCCGTCGCCTGGATCCTCGAGGACCAGAAGCGCACCGTCGCCAAGCTGCGCATCAACTTCGACGAGTGGTTCCGCGACCGGAGCCTGCTCGACTCCGGCTACTTCGCGGAGACGGTCGAAGAGCTGCGGCGCGCGGGGCACATCGAGGACCGCGATGGAGCCGTGTGGCTGCGCTCACGAGAGCTGGGTGAGGACATCGACAGCGTCGTCATCCGCTCGAACGGCGAGCCGACGTACTTCGGCATGGATATCGCGTACCACCGCAAGTGCCTGGTCGATCGCGGGTTCGACATGAAGATCGACATCTGGGGCGCGAACACGCACGGGCACATGCGCCGGATGCGCACGGCGATGGCCGCCCTCGGCCTCGACGAGACCCGCTGGGAGGTGCTCCTCTATCAATACGTCCGCCTGGTGCGCGAAGGGGTGCTGATGAAGATGGGCAAGCGCCTCGGGCAGGTCGTCTGGCTCGAGGACGTGCTCGACGCCGTGGGCGCCGACGCCGCGCGCTTCTTCCTGCTGCAGCGCGGCGCGGACAGCACGCTCGATTTCGACCTCGAGCTCGCCGTCGCGCAATCGAACGAGAACCCCGTCTACTACGTGCAGTACGCGCACGCGCGCATCGCGAGCATCTTCCGCACGGCGGCCGGGCGCGGCCTCGATCAGAGTGGCGCCGACGTGGCGCTCCTCGTCGCACCGGGCGAGCTCGAGCTGGTGCGCGTGTGCCTGCGCTTCCCCGAGCTGGTCCGCGAGGTGCAGGGCCACCGCTCGGTCCACCTGCTGACCGGTTACGCGCTCGAGCTCGCGGGGATGTTCCACGGCTTCTACCGCGACCACAGGGTCGTGAGCGACGACGTCCCGCTTTCGAAGGCCCGGCTGCGCCTGGTCGCCGCGGTCCAGCTGGTGCTGCGGCAGGCGCTTGGCGTGCTCGGGATCACCGCGCCGGAGTCGATGTGATGCAGTGGAAGAAGTCGCCGCCCGAGCTCATCGCGAACTTCGATCGCGCAGCGCCCGACGATCCCCGCGTCACGCGCAAGCCGATGTTCGGATACCCGGCGCTGTTCGTGAACGGCAACATGTTCGCCGGCACGTTCCAGGACAAGGTCGTTGTCCGCCTCGCCGAGCCGGACCGCGCCGAGCTGCTGCGGCGCAAGGGAGCGGAGCAGTTCGAGCCGATGGCGGGGCGCCCGATGAAGGAATACGTCATCGTGCCGCCGCCGGTCGTGGCGAAGCCGGCGGATCTGCGGACGTGGATCGAGCGCGCGCTAACCCACACCGCCGCCCTCCCGGCGAAGAGCGCGACGAAGAAGACCGCGGCGGCCAAGGCCGCAGCGCCGAAGGGAGCCAAGCCCAAGCGGAGGTGACGTGCGCGCGGTCGCGCGATGTCGGGGCGGACGGCCGGGCGACCTCGCCGTTCCCACCCGCGCCCCAGCTAACGCGTCGGCGATGGGCTTGGGCTCGCTCCACCGCGGCCGCCACCTGCTCCACCGGCGCCGCCGAACAGCTGCTGCAGCACGTTGGCGCCGCCGAGCACGACCGCCTGCGCCGAGATCGTTCCGGTGGCCGTGTCCGGCGTGCCGACCACCGTCACCTGGTCCCCCGCCTTCAGGTCGCCGAGCTTGATGTCGGTCTCGGTCGCCTTCACGACCCGCGTGCCCTGGCCTACCAGCACGATGGCTGATCCCGCGGTCGGCGAGGCGCCTCCCTGACCGGCGGTGCGCGTCATGATCGTGATCGAGTCGGTGTTCACCGCGATGATCTGCCCCGTCACCCCGCGGTTGGCGTTGGCCGCGCCGACGCCGCCGGCTCCGGTCTGGCCTCCTGCGCCTCCACGGCCGGTGGCCGGTGTGGGCGACGGACTCGCCGTGACGCCGCGCGCCTGCGCGGTGGTCATGCCCGCGATGAAGCCGCCGCCCGCGATCGCGATGGCGAGCACGACGCCGCCGATGATCTGCATGGATCGATTCATCTCATACCCCCTCTACTCGTATCGAAGTGCCTGGATGGGGTGCAGCCGGGCCGCGCGCACCGCCGGGTAGAGCCCGAACAACACGCCGATGCCGACGGATACGCCGACCGCGATGAACACCGTGCCGCTCGTCACGATCGGTAGGAGCTGCAGCTGCGAGCGCCGCGCGATCTCCTGGACGAGCTGCACGATGAGGAAACCGAGCGTGATGCCGAGGAGGCCTCCGAGCCCCGTGAGCGCGACGGCCTCGATGAGGAACTGCCGCATGATGTCGCCGCGGCGCGCGCCGACGGCCTTCCGGATCCCGATCTCCCGCGTCCGCTCGTTCACGGACACGAGCATGATGTTCATGATCCCGATGCCGCCGACCAGCAGCGAGATGCCGCCGATCGCGCCGAGCAGGATCGTGAAGATCGCGGTCACGTTGTTGATCGCCGCGAGCGTGTCGTTCTGATTCGTCACGGTGAAGTCGGCGTTCGCCGCGTCGCCGATCTTGTGCCGCTGGAGGAGGACGTTGCGGACGTCCTCGGTGGTGTCGGCCATGGTGTCGCTCGAGGCCGCCTTCACGATGATCGCGTTCACGACGTTCGTGCGCCCCGTGAGCACGCGCTGGGCCGTCGTCGTCGGAACGAGGATCTGATCGTCGCGGCTGAACCCGAACGTCGTCCCCTTCGGCTCGAGCACCCCGACGACCTTGAAATTGATGATGCGCGCCCGGTTGGCGAACACCTGACGCAGCTGGATGGTTTGGCCGACGGCGTCGGCGCCCGCGAAGAGGTTGTCCGCGGTCGTCGCGCCCAGCACCGCGACCTGCGCGTTCAGGCGCAGATCGGAGTCGGTGAAGAAGTCGCCGCTCTGTGTGCTCCAGTCGCGGACGAGCGGGTACTGCTCCGTGACGCCGGTCACCTGGGTGTTCCAGTTGTTCGTGCCCGCGACGACCTGCCAGCGTCCCGTGGCCTGTTCGGCCTCGACCGCCGTGATCGTCGCCCCGAGCTGGTCCTGCACCGCGCGCATGTCGTCGAGCGTCAGGGTCGTCGCCTGGGCTCCGGCGCCGCGGAGGCCCTGGTCCGATTGCGCGCCGGGCGTGACCGTCACGAGGTTCGAGCCGAGCGCGAGGAGCGAGGACTGCGCCTGCGCCGACGCGCCGTTCCCCACGGCCACCATCGCGATCACCGCCGCGACGCCGATCACGACCCCGAGCATCGTCAGCGTGGAGCGCAGCTTGTTCACGATGATCGACTGGAGGGCGGAGCGGAACGCGTCGAATAGCTTCATGCCGCGCCGATCCCCGTCAGCAGCTCGTCCCTCGCGCGGCTCGGCCGCGTGACGATCTCGTTCGCGGAGACGAGCCCGTCGCGCATGCGCACGATGCGTTTGCAGTGCGTCGCGACATCCGGCTCGTGGGTGACCATCACGATGGTCTTTCCCTCTTCGTTCAGACCCTGGAAGATCGCGAGGATCTCCGCGCTCGAGCGCGAATCGAGGTTCCCGGTGGGTTCGTCCGCGAGGATCATCGACGGATCGTTCAGGAGCGCGCGCGCGATCGCGACGCGCTGCTGCTGGCCGCCCGAGAGCTCGGTCGGCTTGTGGTGGACCCGGTCCGCGAGGCCGACCACCTCGAGCGCGGCCACGGCCCGGGCGCGCCGACCGCGGCGGTCGCCGCCGTAGATCAGCGGCAGCTCGACGTTCTCGATGGCGCTCAGGCGCGGCAGGAGATTGAAGGTCTGGAAGACGAAACCGACGTGCTTGTTCCGGATCCCCGCCAGCTCGTCATCAGAGAGACGTCCCACGTCCACGCCGGCCAGCAGATACTGGCCCGCGTCGGGCACGTCGAGGCAGCCGAGGATGTTCATCATCGTCGACTTCCCCGATCCCGACGGCCCCATGAGCGCGACGAACTCGCTCGGCTGGACGTCGAGGTCCGCGCCGCGCAGGGCGTGCGCGATGTTGTTCCGCCCCATGCGGTACGCCTTGGTGATGCCGCGCAGCCGGATGACCGGATCGGGCACCCCTAGCGGCCCGCTCCCGCGCCGCCCGCGCCGCCGCCTGCCCCCGGGATCGTGACGCCCCGGCCGCCGGTCCCGGCTGACGCGCCCGCACGAGGCTGCGGCAGGACGACCTGGTCGCCATCCTGCAGCCCGGCGGTCACCTCGGTCGCGGTGTCGTTCGAGATGCCGAAGGTGACGTCGGTGTCCTCGGCTTGTCCGTCGCGGAGCACCTGCACGAAGCGCCGGCCGCTGCCGCTGCGGATCGCGAGGTTCGGCACGGTCAGCACGCCCTGCTTGCTGGCGAGGATGACGTTCGCCGTCCCGGTCATCCCCGGCCTGACGTTCTTCGCCGGCACGTCGATCGTGACGTCGATGCCGTAGACCGGAACACCCTGCTGGATCGTCGCGATGGGATCGAGCCCGGTGACCTTGCCGGTCATGCGCGCGTCGGTACCGACCGCATCGACCGTGACGGTCGCGACCTGCCCCAGGGTCATCTTCGCGACGTCGGCCTCTCCGACGGTGCCGTGAAGCGCCATGGAGGTCGTGTTCGCGATGAGGATGAACGGGTTGGCCACGCCGCCCGAAGCGACGGACTCGCCCGGCTGCGCGTTGACCTGTGCCACGAGGCCCGGGATGGGCGCCCGGAGCGTCGCGTTGTCGATGTTGCTCTGCGCGGCGTCGACCGCGGTCTGCTGCGCGAGCAGGCTCGCGTACGCCGAGGTGATGTCGGACGACTTCGGCGGCGCGGCGGTCTTCGCGAGCGACGCCTGGGCCGACTCGACCGAATTCTGCGCGGACATGATCGACGACGCGCCCTTCTCCTGCGTCGCCGCCACCGACTGCTGCGTCGCGACGTACGTCCCGCTGACCGTGTCGGCGATCGGCGTCAGCGCGGATCCACCCTGCGTGATCTTGCTCTTGATCGCGGCGCTCAGCTGCTGCTGGCCCGTCAGCTTGAGCTGCAGGGCGCCCAGCTCCGTGCGAACCTGGTCCAGGCCGAGGTCCGCTCTGCTGGCCACGGTGTTCAGCGAGTTCTGCGCGCTGGTGACCGCGGCCTGCGCCGCCGCGAGCTGCGTCGCGACCGCGTCGACCGCGCTGGAGAGCCGGGTCGCGGCGGCCGTGTACGCGGCCTGCGCGGTCTGGAAGGCGACGCTCATGCCCGACGTGTCCTCTCCGTTGCTCACCGCCGCGTCGAACGCGTCGGTCACGGCGACCAGCGTCGCCTGCGCCGCGGCGTAGTCGGTCAGCGCGCTGGAGAGCACGCCGCCGCTGTTACTCGCGGCATTCGTGAGCGCGGCCTGCGCCTGGTTCAGGGACAGGGCGGCGGCCTTCACGTCCGTGGTCTGGCTCATGACCGACAGCTCGTTCAGCGCGGCCGCGATCTGCGACAACGGGCCGCCGAGGGCGCTCTGGTAGCTCGCGACGTCCTGGCGGGCGCCCCACGCGAAGTTCGCGAAGTTCGCCGTGGCCGCCTGGTAGTTCGTCTTGACCTTCTGGAGGGTCTGCTGTGCCGCCGCCAGGTCGTTCTGCGTCGTCTTCTGGGTCTCGTCGAGCGACCGCCGGGCATGGGCGACGGCCTGCTGCGCGATGGCGATGTCCTCCGGAGCCGCGCCCGCGGTCGCCTGGTCGTATTTCGCCTGCGCGGCGATGAGGTTGGCCTGCGCCTGCGCCAGCGCGTTCTGCAGATCCGTGAGGTCGAGGCGGGCGAGGGCCTGGCCCGCGATCACCTGGCTGCCGACGTTGACGTAGACCTCGGCGAGGCGGCCCGCGGACTTGAAGTTGAGGCGCACCTGCCCCGCGGCGTTCACCGACCCCGAGACGGCGACGGTCTGCGTGACGCTGCTCCGCGTGACCGGGGCGGTGCGCAGCTCCGCCGTCGGCGCCGTGGTGCTGAATCGTCCGCTGACCACGGCCGTGGCCGCGACCAGCGCGACGACCGCGAGGATCAACAGGCGTCCCGGCCAGGAGCCGACCAGCCCGCGCGGGATCGATGAACGCCCTGCGACCGCCATTCCGGAAGACATGCGCTACCTCTCTTTCAGCCGCTGGGTGATGGCCGCGCGCACTATGACGGGGCCGGAATGGCCAGGCTTTCGGCCGCCCCACCCAGGCGGGCGGTCACCACGACACCGAGCGCGTACGCGAGCACGAGCAAAGCGACGGCGGCGCCGACCGCCGGCAGCTGGGCCGCGACGTAGAACACGGTCGCGCCGACGATGGCACTGAGCGGCGCCGGCAGCTGCGAGCCCCAGCGGGCCACAGGCGGCAATCCGGTCAGGAGATCGCCGAGGCGCCACGCGGCCGCGGCGAAGCCGACGAGCGCGACCGCGGCGAGGATCACGATCCCGAGGGTGATCGCGATGAGCCCTGTCTCCAGCAGAGGCTGTGGCCGAAGCCCGGCCGCCCGGAGGCCCCCGCTGCCGGCGACGCCGCCCAGCACGAAGACGAACGACAGGAAGGCGGCGGAAGCGATCAGGGCCAGGACGGCCAGTCCGGTCGCGAGGACGCGCAACTGCGCCCGCCAGCCGCCGAGCGAGGCTCGATACCCGGCGACGACGGGGCCTCGCGCGAGCACGAGCGCTCCGGTCACGCCGAGCAGCACCAGGACGAAACCGGCCGCGTCACGAGCGGTGTCGGACACGCCGCGTTGGAGCGGGACGATCGACCGGAACGCCGCGGGAACGCGCTGCTCGGTCTCGACGAGCGATCGTCCCGCAGGGAGCTGGTCACGTCCGAAATAGAACCGCGGGCGCTCGCCCGGGCGCGCGGCGGCCATCGATCCAACGAGCAGCAGCCCGGCCACCACGACCGCGAGCACGAGGGTCCCGAGCACCAACATCGCGTCACGCCGCGTCACCTCGCCGCGGCCACGCGGGGCGCGCGCCGCAAGAGCGCGTGCGTCGCGATCAGGCTCGCCAGTCCAAGGAGGGCCACCGCGAGGACGAACAGGCCGTCGACGAAGAAGAACGCTTCCGCGTCCCCCTGTGCGCTCGTCGCGAAAGCGATCGCGCTCTCGAACGCGCGCGCGAAGTCGGCGCCGCTGCGCGCCAACTCCCACGCGACGAACGTGAAGCTGGGCAGGGCGAGCAGCGCGGCCACGATCCACTCCCACGACGTGCGCTCCTCCGCGATGAGCGCCCTCATCACGGCGTCCCGGAAGCCGAGAGGTGGCGCTTCCGGCGGAACGGCCGCGAAGAGCCGGTCGATGGCGAGCTCGTCGTCCTCGAGGTCGTCCATCCGCCGCACGATCAGCTCGCCCGCCGCGCGTGTCCGCGTTCCGCGAGCTTGGCCCGAAGCGCGGCGCGCGCCCGATGAAGGTGCGTCTTCACGGTCCCGAGCGGAAGCCCGAGAGATTCGGCGACCTCGCGATAGGAGAGCTGCTGCAGATGGCGAAGCGTCAGTGCGGCGCGGTAGCTCGCCGGCAGCTCGGCGAGCGCGGCGAGGACCTCGCCCATCTCCTCGCGCCGCACCGCGGACTGCTCGGGTCCGGTCTCTTCGGGCTCCCGCATGTCGGGGACCTCGTCGACCGCCGTCTGGTGCGCGTGCCATCGCTGGACCTGGTTCAGGCTGGCGTTCGTCGCGATCCGGAACAGCCAGGGGCCGAACGGCTGAGCGGGGTCGTATTGGTGAAGCGCCCGATACGCCCGGATGAACGCTTCCTGGGCGCAGTCGCTCGCCGCGTCAGCGTCGCCGGTGGTGCGCAGGGCGATGTTGTACACGCGGCCTCCATAGCGTTCGACCAGGGTCGCGTAGGCGTCAGCGTCGCCCGCGAGGCACAGCCGCACGATCTCCTGATCGGTGCGTGTCAGCCGGACCTCCCAAACGCATCGGCCGGGTCTACTGCCCATACCCGGTCGGGGACCCGAGGGTTTCGCGTATTGTCGCCTCCTCCATGGACGTCACCTGGCTCGGCCACGCCTGCTTCCGGCTCCGAGGGCGGGAGGGTGTCGTGCTGACCGATCCGCCCGATCCCAAGTCCGGCCACGCGATATCGAAGACGGCGGCCGACCTGGTCACCGTCTCGCATGACCACCCCGGTCACGCGAGCTTGCGCTCGGTGGGGGGCGACCCGGTCGTGCTGCAGGGCCCGGGGGAGTACGAGGTCCACGAGATCCTCGTCACCGGCGTCGCGACCTATCACGACGAGCAGGCCGGAGCGGTCCGCGGGCGGAACACCGTCTTCACCATCCGGCTGGACGACCTCGCCGTGTGCCATCTGGGGGACCTCGGCCACACCCTGCCGACGAGCGACCTCGAGCGGCTCACGGGCGTCGACATCGTCCTCATCCCGATCAGCGGTCCGGACGTGAACCTCAGCGCCGCCAAGGCCGCGGAGGTCGTGCATCAGCTCGATCCGAAGGTCGTGGTGCCGATGGCGTACGAGGCCGACGCCGCGAAGAAGGACACGCCGTTCGAGCGGCTGCTGCACGAGCTCGGCGTCAAGGATCTGATCCCGGTGCCGAAGCTCTCGATCAGCCGCAGCAGCCTGCCCGACAATATCCAGGTCGTCGCGCTCGACTCCCGCGCGCGGCAATAGCGTGGGAGTCCGGCGCATCGGCCATCGCGGCGCGATGGGGCACGCGCCCGAGAACACCATCGCATCGTTCGAGGCCGCGATCGCGCTCGAGTGCGACGAGGTCGACACCGACGTGTGGTCTCGCCCCGAGGGACTCGTGATCCGCCACGATCCACCCGGCCCTTCCGACGACGGCACGCCGGCGCTCACGCTCGACGAGGTGCTCGAGTATTGCCGAGGGCGCGTCGCGGTGAATGTCGAGTTGAAGTGCCGCGGGAGCGAAGAGAAGGCGGCCGAGACCGGCCGGCGCGTGGCGACCCGCCTCGCGGAGCGAGGCGGCGACGAGGCGTACGTCTCGAGCTTCTGGTGGCCCGCGCTCGCCGCCGCGGCGGAGGCCGCTCCCGCGGTGCGCCGGGCATTCATCTTCGCCTCGTATCCCCCGCTCGACGCGCTGCTCTCCGCGGGCGCGGGGATCGGCCTCTGGGCGCTGCATCCTCGCGTGGACTACGCGACGACCGGGCTCGTGCGCCGCGCGCACGAGGCGGGGCTGCGCGTCAATGCGTGGACGGCGAACGACCCGCGCGACATCGCGGCCCTCGTGGCCGCCGGTGTCGACGGCATCGCGTCGGACTATCCGGAGCGGGTGCCCAAGGGCTGAGGGGTCGCCGACTCCAGGCGCCTAGGTAGTGGAGGAATGCGCCGTGCAGCGGCGTCGACCTTCCGTGCCGTTATCCCGGGGCGACCCAGCCCTTCGCGCGATCGACAGCCCGCAGCCAGCGGCGATAGAGGGACTCGCGCTGGTCGGCGCCCATCCGCGGCTCGTAGCGGCGCGGCCGCGCGGCGGCGCCGAGCTCGGCGACGTCACGCCAGACGCCGGCCGCGAGCCCGGCGAGGTACGCGGC
>JALYKU010000157.1 GCA_030774595.1 Chloroflexota bacterium
ACCGAAAGCGCCGCGCGCGACCTCGGCCTAGCGCCCGACTTCCGGCCGAGCCGGGCGGACAACGAGGCACTCGGTGACGAGCTGCCCGTGCCGCGGGGCGCCATCGTGCTCGCGCGCTCCGACCGCGCGACGCCCGAGCTCGTCGAGCGCCTCCGTGCACGCGGCGCACGCGTGCGCGACGTCGTGGCATATCGCACGTCCGTCGCCGCGGCCACCCTCACGACGGCAGCCGCGCGACAGGCGTGCCAGCGCGGCGCCTACGCGGTGCTCTCGTCACCGAGCGGCGTCGACGGATTCACGCAGCTCGTCGGCATCGAGGCCGCCCGCCGGTGCGGTCTTATCGCGATCGGCCCCACGACCGCCGCGCGCATCAGGCAGGTGGTCGAGCGTGAGCCCAGGGTCGCCGCGCGACCGGAGAACGACGCGATCCTCGCCGCCATCGGCAGCGCGATCGTCCCGGCCATCCGCGATGTTCGTTCCTCGGAGGTGTCCGCATGACGCTCGCACCTACTCGCGCCGCGTCGGTCCGCCGCGGCCGGCGGCTGCGCCGCTCGCCCGCACTCCGGCGTCTGGTGCGCGAGACGCGCCTCGACCCGGCGATGCTGGTGCTGCCGGTCTTCGTCGACGCCCGCCTCGAGTCACCCGCCCCGATCGCCTCGCTTCGCGGACACCTCCGATGGCCCGTCGCGCAGGTCGTCGACGTCGCACAGGGGGCGGCGGCCGCGCGGATCGGCGGACTGCTTCTCTTCGGCCTGCCGGGCGAGAAGGACCAGGAGGGAAGCGCCGCTGCCGATCCGCTCGGCCCCGTGCCGATGGCCCTGCGCGCGATCCGCGCGAGCGGCGCCGATGTCGCGCTCATCGCCGACGTGTGCCTCTGCGAGTACACCTCGCACGGACACTGCGGACTACTGCGGACCGACGGCACGATCGACAACGACCGCACGCTCCCGGTGCTCGCCGAGGCCGCCCGCGTGTACGCCGCCGCCGGCGCCGATGTGGTCGCGCCGTCCGACATGATGGATGGGCGCGTCGCCGCGATCCGTCGCGAGCTCGATGACGCCGGGCATGCCGAGGCGGCGATCCTGTCGTACGCCGCGAAGTACGCATCCGCCTTCTACGGGCCGTTCCGCGACGCCGCGGAGTGCGCGCCTCAGTTCGGCGACCGCTCCGGGTATCAGCTCGACCCTGCGAACGGGAGGGAGGCGCGCCTTGAGCTCGACGCAGACGCGAGCGAAGGCGCGGACATGCTCATGGTGAAGCCCGCCGGTCCCTACCTGGACGTCATCTCGGCGGCGCGCTCGCGCTCCGACCTTCCGCTCGCCGCATACCAGGTCAGCGGTGAGTTCGCGTCGCTCGTTGCGGCGTCCGAGCGCGGATGGATCGACCTCCGGCGCGCCGCGCTCGAGTCGCTCGTCGGGATCGCGCGCGCGGGAGCCGACGTCATCATCACGTACTTCGCGCTCGACGCCGCGGCGTGGCTGGCGGAGGGTGGACGATGATCAGGGTCGCCGTGGATCGGTTGAGCGGTACGTACTTCACGGTCGATGGCGCGGTGTGGCTCCTGGAGGACGGGCTATGAGCGCCGTCGCGCCTGATCTGATGATCCATACCTACTTCGCGCTCGACGCCGCGTGGCGGCTCTCGGAGGTTGCGCGATGACGGCGATCGCGTCGGATCGGCTGGTCGATCGTGCCGCGCGGCTGATGCCGGGAGGCGTCTCGAGCCCGGTGCGCGCGTATCGCGGAGTGGGCGGCGAGCCGCCGTTCATCGCGCGCGGCGAGGGTGCGCGCGTGTGGGACACGTCGGGCCACGAGTACATCGACATGGTGTGCTCGTGGGGCCCGCTCATCGCCGGGCACGCGCATCCGGCGGTCGTCGACGCCATCGAGCGGCAGGCACGCCTCGGCACGAGTTACGGCGCGCCCTCGCCGCTCGAGATCGAGCTGGCGGAGGCGATCACCGCTTCGCTCCCAGCGGTGGAAATGCTCCGGTTCGTCTCGTCGGGAACCGAGGCCGCGATGAGCGCGGTGCGGCTCGCGCGCGCGGCCACGGGACGCGAGAAGATTCTGAAGTTCGCCGGCTGCTATCACGGGCACTCGGACGCGCTTCTGGCGAAAGCCGGCTCCGGTGTCGCCACGTTCGGCCTGCCCGACTCCGCCGGCGTGACCGCAGGCACGGCGCGGGACACGCTCACGGCCACGTACAACGATCTCGCGGCCACCGAGACCCTGGCCCGTGATGTCCCGCTCGCGGCGATCCTCGTCGAGCCGTACGCCGGGAACATGGGGTGTGTCCCGCCCGAGCCCGGGTTCCTCCGGGGACTGCGCGACGTCTGCGACGAGACCGGGGCGCTGCTCGTCTTCGACGAGGTCATCACCGGATTCCGGCTGGCCCGCGGTGGAGCGCAGGGCCTCGCGCGGGTCCGGCCCGATATCACGTGCCTCGGCAAGGTGATCGGCGGCGGTCTCCCGGTCGGCGCCTACGGCGCATCGCGGTCGCTCATGTCGTACGTCGCCCCGCTCGGACCGATGTACCAGGCGGGGACGCTCTCCGGCAATCCGCTCGCGATGGCCGCCGGACTCGCCACCCTTTCGCTGCTCGATGCGCCCGCGTACGAGGAGCTCGAGCGGAGCAGCGCGCGCCTCGAGCGCGGCCTCGCCGACGCCCTGCTCAAGGCCGGTGTGAATGGCTGCGTGCAGCGGGCCGGGTCCCTGCTGACGCTCTTCTTCGCGCGGGGACCGATCAGGAACGACTCCGACGCGGCGCGCATCGACCGGGACGCATTCGCGGCGTTCCACCGAGCGATGCTCGGCCGCGGCGTCATGCTGCCGCCCTCGCAGCTCGAGTGCTGGTTCGTGTCCCTCGCGCACCGCGACGCCGTCATCCACCGCGTGGTCCGGGCAGCGAGCGATTCCCTGATGGAGATCGCCCGATGAACGAGATGTACCGCTTCCTCACCATTGCCGTCTCGAGCGAGTGGCGCCGGCTGGATCCCGGCGAACGTGCGGCGCAGAAGCGCGACTTCGCCGGGGCGCTCGAGCAGTGCGGCGTCGTCGCGCATGCGTATTCGCTCGTCGGTACCCGCAGCGATGCGGATCTGCTCCTGTGGCTCGTCGGTGACGACGCCCGCGGGCTCCAGCAGGCGGAGGCGCGGCTCGCCGGCACGGCGCTGTGGACGTTCAGCACGCGGCCGCATGGCTATCTCGCCGCTCGCCGCAAGTCGCAGTACCTCGGCGAGCACACCCACGCCGGAAGCGAGCACGGCCGGGCGACGGCCGGACCGGTCGGCGACCAGCGCTACGTCGTCGTGTATCCCATGACGAAGAAGCGCTCGTGGTACGCGCTGCCGCTCGAAGAGCGGACGCGCATCATGGCCGCGCACTTTGCGACCGGTCACCGTTACCCGGAGATCAGGATCCACACCGGCTACAGCTTCGGGATCGACGACTACGAGTTCGTGGTCGCGTTCGAGGCTCCGGATCCGCGCCAGTTCCTCGCGCTGGTGGCGGACCTGCGCGAGACCGAATCGTCGTCGTACACGGAGCGGGAGACCCCCATCTTCGTCGGCGAGGCGATGACCTGCCGCGAGGCGCTCGACCTTATCGATGGCGTCGCCGTCCGCGAGGCGGCGCTCACGTGACCGCGCCGCTCGTTGCCCGCGCATGCTCGCGGGTGCTCGACCTCCTCGACCGCGTCGCCGTCCGCGAGGCGGCGCTCATTTGACGGCGCCGCTGCTCGTGCGCGCGTGCCGGCGCGAGGCCGTCGAGCGGACGCCGGTGTGGTTCATGCGCCAGGCCGGCCGCTGCCTCGCCGACTACCGGGCGCTGCGAGAGCGCTACGGGATCCTCGAGATGGCGCGCGCGCCCGAGCTCTGCGCACGCGTGACGCGCATGCCCGTCGACCGCCTCGGCGTCGACGGCGCCGTGCTGTACGCCGACATCATGCTGCCGCTCGACGGGATGGGCGTGCCGTTCCACATCGAGCCCGACGTCGGCCCGATCGTCGAGCGACCGGTGCGTTCCGACAACGACGTACGCGCCATCCGGGTCGTCGACGCCGAGGAGGCGACCCCGTACCTCTTCGAGACGATCCGCGCGCTCCGCCGCGACCTTCCGGCTGAGATCGCACTGATCGGCTTCGCCGGGGCGCCGTTCACGCTCGCGTCGTATCTCATCGAGGGCCGGCCATCGCGCGATCACGCGCTCACGAAGACGATGCTCCTGAGCGAGCCGGACCGCTGGGCGCGCCTGATGGGCACGCTCGTCGACGTCCTCTCGCGCTACCTCATGGCGCAGGTCGCGGCGGGCGTCGGCGTCATCCAGCTCTTCGATTCGTGGGCAGGCGCGCTCACGACGACCGACTACGAGACCAGCGTTCTCCCGTACAGCCGCGCGATCTTCGATCGGCTCGCGAACGCGGGCGTTCCGCGTATTCACTTCGCGACCGGCAACCCCGCGCTCACGCCGCTCCTCGCGGCGGCCGGCGCCGACGTCGTGAGCGTCGACTGGCGACAGCCGCTCGACGCCGCCTGGTCCGCCATCGGCGCCGAACACGGGATCCAGGGCAATCTCGATCCCGCGGCGTGCCTCGCGCCGTTCCCCGTGGCCGCGGATGCCGCGCGCGATGTGCTGCGCCGCGCCGGCGGCCGGCCAGGCCATGTCTTCAACCTGGGTCACGGCGTCCTACCGGGCACCGACGCGGATGTGCTCGCGCGCCTGGTCGAGCTCGTGCGCGAGGAGTCGGCCGAGCCGATCGCGGCGTGAGGGTCGGCGTCACCCTCATGACCTACGGCGCGCCGGCCGGCCCCGACGATCTGCCCGCGTATCTCGCGCGCGTACGTGGGGGAAAGGCGCCGTCGGGCGAGCTCGTGAGCGAGATGCGCCGCCGCTATGAGGTCATCGGCGGCTCGCCGCTCATCGCGATCACCCGGTCGCAGGCCGCCTGCGTCGAGCGCGAGCTCGGCCCCGGCCATCGCGTCGTCGCGGGTATGCGCTTCTCCGATCCCTCCATCGACGCCGCGGTCGCGGAGCTCGCCGCTTCCGGTTGCGGCCGCATCGTCGGGATCTGCCTCTCGCCGCAGTGGTCGCCGCTGCTCATGGGCGGATACGAGCGGGCCCTCGGCGACGCGGTCGCGGCGCACGCGCCCGGGACCCCGCACGTGATGGTGCGCGCTTGGCACCGCACATCTGAGCTTATCGACGCGCTCGCCGCGAACATCGCGACCGCGCTCGCGACGCTGCCTGAGGACGTGCCCGTGCTGCTCACCGCGCACAGCCTTCCGCGGCGCGTGTTCGAGGCGGAGCCCGACTACATCGGCCAGCTGCGCGAGACCGGCGAGCTCGTCGCCGCCCGTGCACGGTTGCCCGCCGATCGCTGGCGCTGGGCCTACCAGAGCGCGGGCCACACCGCGGAGGAGTGGCTGCGCCCCGATCTGAAGGAGCTCTTCGCGTCGAGCGCAGCGGCCGGACACGGCGACGTGCTGATCGCGCCGGTGCAGTTCCTCGCCGACCACCTCGAGGTGCTCTACGACCTCGATGTCGCGGCCCGGGCCGAAGCGGAGGCGGCGCGACTGCGCTACCACCGCGTGGCGATGCCCAACGCCGACCCGGCGTTCATCCGCGCGCTCGCGGCCGTCGTGAATTCCGCCGCTTGAAGCCTCGAGCGGCAGCGGGGCGGCAGTCGAGGCCGTGCCCGGCCGCGCGGTCCCCGCGGGCGGGTCGGCGCCTCCGTCGGAGGCGCTGGCGACGATCCACGGCGGCAACATGCCTGGGCGCGAGAATGTGGCAGGCCTTCGCCTTGCCGATCCTGGGACAGGTCATCGCGTCCTAGGTGCAGCGGCGGAGCATCATCGGGAGCTGGTGATGCGGCGTTCGACCCTCCGCGGGCCTTACCTCGGTCGCATCGGTTGGGTCGCCGTGTTCGCGGCCAGCGCGCTGGTGGGCTGCGCCTCCGGGATCCCGGCCGCGCCGTCGGATCCGGCACTCCAAGGGGGCTGGCGGATCTACCGCGACAAGAATTGCGGCGCGTGCCACGAGATCGGCGGGACCGGAGGGCACATCGGCCCGCCGCTCAGCCACGTGGGCACCGTCGCCGGGACCCGCAGGGCCGGCCTCTCGGCGGCGAAATACCTGCGCGAATCGATCACCGACCCGAGCGCCTATGTCGTACCCGGCTATCCGGACTCGATGCCACATGGCCTCGCGCGCGACCTGTCCGATCAGGAGATCGACGACCTCGTGCGGTACCTCGCCAGCCTCCGCTAGCGTTCATCAGGCCGGCATGGGCGGCCCGGCTCGGATACGGGCCTATCGCCGAGGTTGCCCGGCCGGCGAGCCGAGGGCTACGCCTCCTTCGCCATGCCCAGGACCTGTTCGCGCGTCAAGCTCATTCCCGGGTGGTACTGCCCCACGTGCGCGTCCACCGCCCGCACGAGCTCATCGTCCGTCTCTCCGCGGACCTGCATCCCCGCGATGGTCGCGGTGGCCCCTGAAACGAGCCGACGAGGAAGGCGCCGCCGTCGGATCCGGCCGAACGAAAGCAGGACGCGCCGCGACGGTTACCCTCGGGGACATGCGACCCTCGGCCATGACCCTCTTCGCTGTCATCCTCTTCGCCGGTTCCTGCGCGTCGCCGATCAGCGGGCCGGCGGACGCGGTGCGCGCCGGCGGCACCGCGGTGATCGCATGGCAGGAGCCGGACACCCTCAACCCGCTCTACAGCACCGGGTCGCAGACATCGACCCTCATCTCGAGTCTGGCGGTGGAGGGCCTCGTGCGCACGGGCCCATCGGGCGAGCCGATGGCGGTCCTCGCGCGCGAGGTGCCGACGCTCGCGAACGGCGGCGTGCGGATGGGGTCAGACGGGATGGATGTCCGCTACGATCTTCGTGCCGCCGTCCGCTGGTCGGATGGGTCGCCATTCACGAGCGCCGACGTCGCGTACACCTGGTCGGTCGTGATGCAGGATCCGAAGGTCGCGAGCCGGGAGGGCTACGACGTCATCGACCGTATCGACCGGCCCGATGAGCTCACGGCCATCGTGCACTACCGCGCCGTCTATCCGGCGTACCTCACTCGATTCGACGCGATCCTGCCGCAGCACCTGCTCGCGGGTGCGGACGAAGCCACGCGCACCGCGTACGGACGGACGCCGCTCGGCACGGGGCCATTTCGGATAATGGAGTTCCGCAGCGGAGACCAGGTCATCGCCGAGCGCAATCCGATGTACCGTTTCCCGCCGAAACCGCTCCTCGACAGGGTCATCGTGCGGTTCACGCCGTCTATCGACGTCGCGAAGGCGCAGCTCCGCGCGGGCGAGGTCCAGGCCGCGCCGAGCCTCGGCGAAGCCGACGTCGCCGACCTCACCGCCGGCGGCGTGACGGTCGAGACCAGCAGCTCGCCCATGGTCGAGGCGCTCGCGTTCAATCTCGCCGCTCCGGGAAATCCCGCAGATCCCCAGCGACCGCATTCGGTCCTCGGCGACCTTGCCGTCCGGCGTGCCCTGCTGCTCGCCACGCCGAAACAACGGATCGTGGATCGGCTCCTCGGCGGCCGCCCGAACGCCGGCACATCGGAAATGCCCCTGGGCGTCTTCGCGGCGGCCGATCTGCGCCAGGACGCGTACGACCCCGGCGCGGCGCGCGGCGCCCTCGACGCGGCCGGATGGATGCCGGGGCCGGATGGCATCCGAAGCCGGGCGGGCGTCCGCGCGTCGCTGACGGTGACGAGCACGACCGGCAACCGCGTGCGCGAGCAGGTGGAGCAGGTGCTCGTCGACGAGTGGAAGGCGATCGGCGTGGAGCTCCGCATCCGCAACGTGCCCGCCGCGGTGCTCACCGGTACGTGGGGGTCGGGCGGGATCCGCAAGCGCGGCGACTTCGACATCGTCCTCGCGCAGCTGGGTCTGACCTCCCCCGACCCGCAGTCCTATCTCGCGCAGCGGCACCGCTGCGACGCCGTGCCAACGACGGCGAACGGCGGAAGCGGCGCGAACTACGAGCGCTTCTGCGACCCTGCGGTCGACGGCGCGCTCTCCCGCGCGGGTGCGCTTCTCGACACGGCCGCGCGGCGCGCGGCGTACGGCGACGTCCTGCGCATCACAAACGCGGCGATCCTCGACATCTGGCTCTACGACCGCGCCCGGATCAACGCGTACGCGAGCGTGCTCGGGGGACACGAGCCGAACCCGTGGGACGTGGCGACGTGGAACGTCCAAGATTGGTCCCTCGCGCGATAGCCGACGGGCGGGTGGCCGACAACCGGGTGGCCGACGAGCGCGCGGCGCTCGACTGGCTCCTGCGCTTCTCCGATCCGGTACGCGGGATCGGCTGGAACCCGCGATCAAGTCGGGCCGCGAGATGGCGCCTCGGCCGGATGCGCCGGCTGCTCGCGGTGCTCGGGGATCCGGACCGGTCGATGGATTGCGTCCTCATCGCGGGCACGAAGGGAAAGGGCTCGACCGCGGCGTTCCTCGCGAGCATCGTGCACGCCGCCGGTGTGCGGGCGGGGCTGTTCACCTCGCCGCATCTGCAGAACTTCCGCGAGCGCATCCGCATCGACGGCGAGATGATCGGTCCCGCCGCGTTCGTTGATGGAGCACGAGGACTCAGGCCCGCGGTGTCCACGCTCCGCCGCCGGTCGCCCGCCGCGGGCGAGCCGACGACATACGAGCTCACGCTGGGCCTCGCGCTGCGCGCGTTCGCCGACGCCGGCTGCCGTATCGCGGTGCTCGAGGTGGGGCTCGGCGGCGCGCAGGACGCGGCGAACGCGGTCGAGCCCGCGGTGTCGGTGATCGCCTCGATCGGCTACGACCACACCGCGATCCTCGGCCGCACCCTCGGCGCGATCGCGACGGAGAAGGCGGGGATCATGCGGCCCGCGCGTCCGGCGCTCCTCGCGGTGCAGCGCCCGGCGGCCGCGGCCGTGCTGCGGCGGGCATGCC
>JALYKU010000158.1 GCA_030774595.1 Chloroflexota bacterium
GTCAGTACTTCCCCAAGGGCAGCGATCTCTCGGTCCATCGCCAAGCACAGCTCGATGCCGTCGCGCGTGAGCTCAACGGCAGGCCACGACGTACGCTGGACTGGACGACGCCCGCCGAGGCGTTCGCGCAAGTGATGCGATGACCGTTAGAGACCGGGGTCTCAATAACCACATCTCGCTCGTGATCGTCGGCAGAACCGCATAAAATGGGGTTCTCGCCGAGGTAGCTCAGTTGGTAGAGCAATGGTCTGAAGAACCATGTGTCGCCGGTTCGATCCCGGCCCTCGGCACAGAGCGGGATGCCAAGCAAAAAGCGCAGTCCGCGAGCGGCGGGACCGCGTCCCCATCGGCGACCCGTGTCTTGAACCAAGTGTCACTCGCGTACGGAAGAGCTCGAAGAAGCAGACCAGGCGGGCAGCGGGCCCTCTCTGACGCTGCTCCATCACGAGGGTACGACTGAAGCGGCTACGACGTTTGGCGCTTCCATCTCCATCGCGAGCGTGTCGCGACCCGGGAAGGTCCCTTCGCGTCGTCCGGTATCGCGGAAGCCGACGTGCTCGTAGAGGGCGATCGCGCCCGTGTCGCTGGCGTTGACCTCAAGCCGGACGACCGGACTGCCCCGCTCCGCCGCCCAGGCGAGGACGGCCTGAACAAGGCGCCTACCGACACCGCCTCGCCGCACCGCAGGCTCGACCCACATATGGATCAGTGACGCGACCTTGGGATCGTCCAGCTCCCGATGGCGCTCGTCGGGGAAGTATCCCGTTGCCATGCCGACAAGCCGGCCAGCGTCCTCGGCCACGAACGTGGACTGGTGGTCGCCGCTCACCCCGCGGCGCGCGAGTTCCCGCCAATCGGGTTCTGAGCGCCGCTCGGCTTCGGCAAGCGTGGTCAAGAAGGCATGGGGCGCATCGGCGAGTGCACGCAGGCGTACGTCGCGAAGCGCCTCCCACTCGGCTACCCGAAGCCGTCGAATCGCGACCACGCCGAGGGCATACCACAAGATTGACCCGGTGGCCTTCTCGAGCTGCGCCTTCGATCCGAAGACGTGGAGCTGGGCGTCGCTGTGCAATCGAAGTGGCTCGCATCGGCGCAGATGTCCCGTGGGCGCGGGCCGGCGTTGGCGCCATCGCAACTCAGTCGTTCTTCAACACGGGCTACGGCCCCGATGGCCTGCGCTTGCTCTCGGGCGGGCTGACGCCGGAGCATGTCGCTGCTCGGTTGACCTCAGACGATGCAGGACGCGGACGGCGTCAGCTGGGCATCGTGGACGCGAAGGGCCGGACGGCCGCGTACACGGCGGCCGATTGCATGCCTTGGGCTGGCCACGCGACCGTCGACGGCTGCTGCGTCCAAGGAAACGCCCTCCTGGGACCGTCGGTCCTCGACGGCGTGGCGCAGGCGTTCGTCCGTACATCGGGAACCCTCGCCGAGCGGCTGGTTGCGGCGCTCGCGGGCGGCCAGCGGCACGGCGGCGATCGTCGTGGGATGCAGTCCGCGGTACTGCTCGTGGTCAGGGAGAGAGGCGGCCCGGAGGGATTCGGCGATCACGCGATCGATCTGCGCGTGGACGATCACGCGCTCCCGATCGAAGAGCTGCAGCGCCTCCTCAGCCCGCGCCTCGGCTCGTGAGTACGGAGCGGCTGGTGCCTGCATGACGTCGTGGACCGACCGCGCCTGCGCTCTGAGAGAGCCACATCCTGAGGACACCGGCGGTGCTCAGCAGTGTCGCCCCGACCACAGGGAGACGATCCTCCACGGGGAACTGGGCGCCGCGTCTTCGTTGGGCGACGCTGATGATTGCGCGAACGTCAGAATGCGGCTCGGTTCGGTGACCAATGTGGGCGTTGTCGCCACGACCGCCGCCTACTACCGCCGCAGCGCCGCGTAGAGGCGGAAACTGGACCGAGCGCGGCTCGCTATGGTCCCCGACGATCCGGTAAAGGGTGTCGTCGGGCACTGCCGCGAGCGCTCCGAGCACGTCGGTCGGCATGGCGCGATTCTGGCAGCGTGATCCGTCGGGCCGGTGGCGCGCGCGTACAGCTGTTTTTTACCGGCGAATCGCTCCGGCATCCCTCGAGGCGACCACTCCGGAAGCGCTTGCGCTCGCGACCGCCCTATCGACGTGGTTCACGCCGGCTCGATGAATGCGGTGCGTTGCGCGAGGATGAGCTCGGCTGGGTCGGGCGCGAGCCCTTTCGCTCGGGCGACGCGTAATAGGAGCGGTCCGCGGCCTCCCAGTCGTCGGCGCCGTCGTAACTCATGATCCAGACGAACCGTTCTTCATCCGGGACGCGCCAAGCCCCCTCGATCACGAAACCCTTCGCTTCGCGGAGCGGGCGCACTCCATTCGTCCAGCGGCGGACGAACTCGTCGAGGTGACCTGGCGCGATCGTGTAGTCGCGTAGCTGGACTCACTTCATACTCGGACGAGGCGTCGCGCCGCCGACAGAACGTGATGACCCGCGTCGGGCGCTGGGGCGAGCGCGATCGGCGCGAGGTGTGCGAGGGCGAGCCTCATGGCTGACGCGGGAGCATGAGCCGTGCCGAACGCCGCGGCGCTTTCCCGCTGCCTGGCGCTCTCCTCGTTGAGGAAAGACCGAGTGCTGCATGGTCCGATCACCCGTCTGACTGCCCGCGGTCAGCTCCCCGGCTCCAGGGGCAGCAGTGGGATGTCGCGCCGTAGCACCAGCGCGGCGATGGCGAGGACCCATCCCAGCGCGAGGAGGATCGCCCCCGCCACATCGATCGGCCGATGCACTCCGCTCATGACCCGCATCGTTCCGACAACGAGGACCGCGCACGCGACGACGATCCCTGCGATGACGATCTCGATACGCGGACGGTGACCGAGCACGAGCCACAGCAGGACCATGCCTCCCGTGACGGCGACCCGCGCGACATGGCCGCTCGGGTATCCACTCAGCAGACCGGGGGCGAAGAGCCCGAACATGAGCTTAGCCGCGAGCGTGGCCGCCTCGACCGTCACGCCGATCGCCAAGAGGACGGCGAGCCCGCGCCGTCGGCGGCTCCAAAGCACGGCCCCCGCGAGCAACACGAGCGCCGTCCAGATCGGCGCGTCGAAGATCTGGACCACGGTGTCCTCGTAGTCGCCCAGCGGACCGGCGTCGAGCGGGTGCACCGCGTCGTAGATCGCCCGGTCGACCTCCGTCGGCCCACCGCGCGCGACGACCGTGAGGCCGAGGAAGACCAGGAGCGATAAGCCCGCGGCCCACAAGAGCGTTGGCGGAACGGGACGCTTCTCCAGTGGACGCGAGCGTACCAACGGGCGCCACGAGTGGCCCGTGCGACGGGTCGCCTTCGAGATGCCCGAGCAACGACCGGCGTGGCATCGCGGCATCCACCCTTTGGTCGCGAGCGGCTGGACGCTGCTCCTCGACTGAGCGGGCGTTCGCTGGCCAGGAAGACGGCTTCGCGGAGCGGTAATGTCCACGGCGATGGACGTACGCACTTCGAGCCAGCGGCACGCCGGTCTCAGCCCGCGCTTCGGCGCGGGGCTTTCGACGCGAACGGATGCAGGGGCGGCCGCGGACGAAGCCGCGTCGGCCGCGATCGCAGCACTTCGAGGATCCCGCGCGGATCTGGCGTTCGTATTCGCCTCTCCTCAGTTCGAGCCGCGATATTCGGAGCTTCTCGCGCTCATCGAAGACGCCGTCGAAGGCGCCGTGGTCATCGGGTGCGCCGCGGAGGGCGTCATCGGTCCAAGTCGCGAGGTCGAGGGCGCACCGGCCGTCGCCGTGTGGGCCGCGTCGCTGCCGGCGACGCGCGTAGCTCCATTTCGGCTGACGTTCCAAGAGGAGGCTGAGCACGTCGTCATCGACGGCCTCGATGAGCTGCCTGGCGCTGCCGAGCGTCCCGCCATGGTGATGCTGGCGGATCCCTTCTCCTTCCCGGCGGACATCCTTCTCGGCCACCTGAACGAGCGCGCACCCGGAATGCCGGTCGTCGGAGGGATGGCGTCCGGAGGCCTCGAAGCCGGGCGGAACTCGCTGTTCCTGGGGCGCGCGGTCCTGCGCGATGGAGCGGTCGGCGCCGTGCTCTCAGGGCCGCACGACATCAGTCCCATCGTCTCGCAGGGATGCCGGCCGGTCGGAGCCACGTTCGCCGTGACCCGCGCCGAGCGCAACATCGTGTTCGAGCTCGGAGGCATGCCCGCGCTGCGTCGCATCGAGGAGCTCGTTGTGGAAGCCGGCGAGCGCGATCAGGTGCTCATGCGGCGCGGGCTGCACGTCGGCCAGGCGATCAGCGAGCTCAAGCCCGAGTTGGGCCGCGGAGACTTCCTCATCCGCAATGTGATCGGCGTCGATCAGGCGTCCGGCGCGATCGCGATCAGCGACATGGTCGAAGTGGGGCAGACGCTGCAATTCCAGGTGCGAGACGCCGAGTCCGCGCGGGAGGATCTACGCCTGGTGCTGGAGAATGAACGACAGCGAGATCCGGCGGAGGTCGCCGGTGCCCTGCTCTTCTCGTGCAATGGCCGAGGGCAGACGCTGTTCGGCCAGCCCGACCACGATATCGGCGCGCTCCGCCGCACTTTTGGTGACGTGCCCGTTGCCGGATTCTTCGCCGCCGGCGAGATGGGGCCGGTCGGCGGGAAGAACTTCCTGCACGGCTTCACCGCATCGGTGCTGCTCTTCCGTCCGAGCGGTGCCGGCACCTGACCCGCCGTATACTCGTCGCGTTCCGAGCGACCGCTCGAGTGCGGAAGTAGCTCAGCTTGGTAGAGCATTACCTTGCCAAGGTAAGGGTCGCGGGTTCGAGTCCCGTCTTCCGCTCAGTTAGTCCCGCAGACGACCGCCGCACCAGGACCGTGCTCATGTAGGGCTTCCAGTCGTCGTGCGGCTCGAGCTCGCGGATGCCGTCCCCATCCACGACGAGTTCCGAGAACACCAGCGCGACCATGCGCCGCTTCTCATCCACGCTCATCGCGTCCCAGTCGTCGACCAGCGTGCGGAGCGCCGTCCGCTGGCGCATGAACACCGGCTCGGCCTCGGCGTCCAGGTCGTGCTTCTGCCGCGCGAGCTCGTCCCGCCGGGTGACGTAGTCGTCGCGGGTGAGATCGCCCAGCTCGTAGAGGTCGCGCAGACGTGCCATGCGCACAGCGGTGCGGTCCGCGGTGTCGGCCCGACTCGCGGTACCGCGATGGTCAGCGTAGGCCGCGACGGCCGCGTCCACGGTCTCGGCGAACCCGCTCGGGAGCGCCGCGGCGCCGAGCACGTCGAACAGCTCGCGCTCGAGGCGGTCCTGCCAGACGATCGGTCCGGCGCACGAGCCGCCGACACGACGCCGGTAGCAGATGTAGGTCGCGCGCTCGTGCGGGTGCCGAGGATCGGGCTTGCGCGTCTGTCCCGACATGGACGAGCCGCAGATGGCGCAGCGCAGCAGGCCGCTCAGCAGGTAGTGCGACGGCCGCCGCGGCGCAGTGGACAGCTTCACGCTCCGGCCAGCGTGCCGTATCTCGGCGCAGGCCGCCCAGGTTGCCTCGTCCACCAGGGCGGGGTAGCGCGCGACGAACTCGGCGCCGTCGCGCCGCGGCACACGCCCGGCATAGCGCGGATTGCCGATGATGTCCTTCAGCACGTCGGCCGTGAACAGCTCACTCGGACGCTGGCCATTGTTGAAGTGCGGCGACCGCGGCGGGCGCACGCCGCGGTCGTTCAGTTCGCGCGCGAGCGAGCGCAGCGAGTACCGGCCCGTGGCGTACTCCCGGAAGATCGTCTGAATGATGGGCGCGCGCTCGGGGTCGGGCTCGACCCATGTCCGCGCGACCGCGCCGCTCGGCAGGATTTCCTTTCGGCGGACGTAGCCGGCCGGGACCGGGCCGACGAGCTCGCCGCGTGCGACCTTCGTCGCGAGCGTGTCGCGGACGCGCCGCGCGGTCTTGCGACGGTAGTGCTGGTTCACCGAGCCGAGGACGTTCGCGCCCAGCTCCTCGTCCTCGTCGGTCGGGTCGATGGTGCGGCCGGTCTGCGACTCGATGAACAGCGCGCCGTGGCGGTGCAGCGTGTCGAAGAAGTCGGCCTGGTCGCGGACGCTGCGCGTGATCCGTGAGAGGTCGTACGCGACGACGTAGCGGACGTCGCCCGCCGTCAGGCGCTCGAGCATCGCGAGGTACTGCGGCCGGTGCGCGGTGTCCTTGCCGGAGATGTCGAGGTCGGCGAACTCGATCGTTTGGAGTCCGCCGAGCTCGCGCAGAGCGAGCGCCTTCTCACGCTGCATAGCGGGGGACAGCTTGCGCTCGCGCTCCTCGGTGTCGAGACGGCTCACGCGGACGTACACGAGCGCGGCATCACGAAACACGGTTCACCTCCGGATTCGTTCGCGATATCAATACAGTTCCCACATCGCCGGAGCGAATCCCGGTAGATCGGCCACCACCGTCAATCGATTGTCAGCGGCCGGAATACCGCTGAACACCATCACGCCTCCGAAGGTCTCCCCCGCTAAGAGTGTGCCGCCTAGGAAGTTCGAGCCCACCTCGCAGACACCAACTTGCTCCGCGTGTCGTACGCCGTTGCTGTCATTGATTCGCCAGCGGTCCGTCGTGGCGCTAACCGACGCGGAACTGCCGTTGGTGATTCGAACCGAGATTAGGACGTACCGCGTGCCCGGACTCGGCGGCGCGGCGTCTCCGCGTGGTGGAAGCCTGCAGGTCGCGGGCGTGTCCCATCGCTCCAAAGTGACCTTCAGACCGGACGCGTAGTTGGCGGTTTCTCCGACCTTGAACCGACGCGGCGATGGAGACGGCGTGGGCGCGACGGTCGGGGTCGGCGTGGGAGCCGACGTGGCCACGGCAACACTCGGCGTCGGCGCCACGACGGTCGCGCCAGCACACGCGGTCGCCAGCACGATCGATGCAGCCGCGACGATTACGCTTGTACGCGACGAGTGCGTGCTCACTCACGTTCTCCGTCACGAGCCGCCGACGCGACGTTGCGGGTCACTTCGCTTTCCTCCCTCGCTGCGGCGTCGGCTCGAAGAGCTTTTGCAGCTCCCGTCGATCGAGGAACACGCGCTGGCGGCCGGCGGCGCGCGTGTATTTCTTTACCTTCCCGCCGACGAGCCAGCGGTGGACGGTCGCCCGGCTGATACCGAACTCCGCGACAGCGTCAGCGATCCCAATCAACTCGGTCCTCCTGGGCGTGTGGCCCGCTTCGGCAGCGGGCAGCGGTCGCCTAGTCACATGTCGCACCATATCTCGCAGTGTAGCACCAACATCACGCGGCGCGCAGAAGGAGGCCGCGGGCGTAGGGGAGCTGCCGCCCGCGGCCCGGTGTGCGTCAGTCGCCGCTGTCTAGTTGACTTGTGAGTACGTGCCGCCGCTACACACCTGAGATCACCCTCACGCACGGACCGGCATCGACGCGGAGGAACGGCCCCACGCCGCTCTCACGCCGCGGGCCGTAGCCGACCCCTTCTGGAGACGGGCGCATCGCGCGGATAGCGTTCGTAGCGCGCGCGGCGACTGGCGGGCGACCAGGGCCCCACTTCTTGACCGTTGCCCTACGTTGGCGTTTGCCGCTTTGGCCGAAGGAGGGTCCATGTCGAAGTTCGAGGAGACCGCTCG
>JALYKU010000159.1 GCA_030774595.1 Chloroflexota bacterium
GCCGAGCCCGGAAGGACGTGGGGATGCGGCGGATGCCGCCGTCCGCTCCGGGAAGCTCGAGGACGCCCGGAGCGGCGCCGGGATGCTGCGCGAGCACCTGCTGGATCCGCTGGAACAGCGCGACGGACGACTCGTAGTCGAGCGCCGCGCGGAACCGGACGACGATGTCCGAAGCGGGCGTCGCGGCGGCCGCGGAAGTGGGATCTCCGAGGGTCGGCGCGATGGCCGTCACGGCCGAGGCGGCCGCCGCTGGACCCGCCGGCGCGACCGGCGTCGCGGGCATCGCCCCAGGCACGGGCGAGCCGTTGCCGTTCCCGTACTGCCGCTTGCGCGCGAGCGAGGCGCGACGCTCCTCGGCGACCTGCTTGATCTTCGCGATGCCGGCTTCGTCGAACAGCACGGCGTGCTCGCAGAGGAGCTTGGGCGCATCGTCGCGCTGCTCGACGCGCGCCAGGACGAGCAGGATCTCGTCGGTGTTCCAGAGATCCGCGGTGACCTCGTACGTGCGCGGCCACACCGTCACCTCGACCGAGCCGGTGAGGTCCTCGACCTGCGCGAAGAGCATCACCTGCTTGCGCTGGGTGACGTGCTTGCGCGCGCTCGTGACCACGCATGCGATGGTGACGAGCTCGTCGCCCGCATCCCGCAATTCGGCGAGGTACGCGGTCACGACGTCGCCGAGACGGGCCGCGACGTCCTGCAGCGGATGCTCCGAGAGGTAGATGCCGATCAGCTCCTTCTCCCAGCCGAGCAGCTCCTTGCGGTTGGCCTCGCGCCCCCGCAGCGGTCCCGCCGCGATGCCGCTGGTCTCGGCGAGATCGAACAGCCCGACCTGCCCGGTCGCGCGATCCCGCTGCTCGCGGAGCCCCGTCGCGAGAGCCGCGTCGAGGTGCGCGAGCTGGGCGGCGCGAGGCCCGAAGGCGTCGCAGGCGCCGCACTTGATCAACGACTCGACGACGCGCTTGTTGCACCGCTGCAGGTCGATGCGGCCGCAGAAGTCCTCGAGCGACCGGAACAGCCCACCCCGCTCCCGCGCCTCGACGATGCCCTCGATCGCGCCCGCGCCGACGTTCTTCACCGCGCCGAGGCCGAAGCGGATGTCGTCCCCGTCGATCGCGAAGTCGAGGCCGGAGCGGTTCACGTCGGGCGGCCGCACGACCGTGCCCAGGCGCCGGCATTCCGCGACCGCGATGGCGACCTTCTCCGGGTTGCCCATGTCGGACGAGAGCACGGCGGTCATGTACTCGGCGGTGTGGTTCGCCTTCAGATACGCCGTGTGGTACGCGATCAGCCCGTAGATCGCCGCGTGCGCGCGGTTGAACCCGTACTGCGCGAAGGGCTCGAAATCGCGCCAGACCTGGTCGATCACGGAGTCGGCCACGCCGTGCGCACGGCAGCCGTCCACGAACTTCTGGCGCTGTGCGTCGAGCTTCTCGCGGATCTTCTTGCCAATCGCGTAGCGGAAGACGTCGGCCTCGCCGAGCGTGAAGCCCGCGAGCGCCTGCGTCACCGCCATCACGTCCTCCTGGTAGACCATCACGCCGTACGTCGACCGGAGCACCGGCTCGAGCGACGGGTGCGCGTAGGTCACGGCCTCCTGGCCGTGCTTACGGCGGATGTACGAGGGGATGTAGTCCATCGGTCCCGGGCGGAACAGCGCGACCATGGCCATCACGTCCTCGACGCGGTCGGGCTTCAGGTCGCGGATGTGCCTGCGCATGCCCGCGGATTCCAGCTGGAACAGACCCGTCGTCTCGCCCGACGCCAGCAGCTCATAGGTGCGCGCGTCGTCGAGCGGGATCGTCTCGCGGCGGATGTCGATGCCCCCCCTCTCGCGGATGAGACGCAGCGCGTGGTCGAGGATCGTCAGGTTCGAGAGCCCGAGGAGGTCGAACTTCAAGAGGCCCAGCGCCTCGAGCTGCTTGTCCTCGTACTGCGTCTGGATGCCCTCCGCGTGTCCCTTCGGCCGCTCGAGGGGCGCCAGCGCGGTGATCGGCTCGCGCGAGATGAGCACGCCGGCCGCATGCGTCCCCGTCGACCGGACCAGCCCCTCGACCTTCTCCGCGAGGTCGAGCAGCCGCCCCACGTGCGGCTCCTCTGCCATGACCGAGAGCTCCGGAACGTCGCGGCGCGATTCCGAGAGCGGCGGCGCCTTCGGACCCGTCGGGATGACCTTCGCCACGCGGTCCGCCTCGCCGTACGGCATGCCGAGGACGCGCGCCACGTCGCGGACGGCGGCGCGCGCGAGCATGGTGTTGAAGGTCACGATCTGCGCGACGCGCTCCGCGCCGTATTTCTGCGTGACGTAGGTGATGACCTCGTCGC
Organism: Chloroflexota bacterium; assembly: GCA_030774595.1. Next base: position 2,326 of record JALYKU010000159.1, read on the forward strand.
GGCGGCTATCCATGAAGTCGACATCGATGTCCGGCTGGGTGTAGCGCTCCAGGTTGAGGAACCGGTCGAAGATGAGGCCGTACGCGGTCGGGTCGATGTCCGTGACGCCGATCGCGTAGTTCACGAGCGAACCGCCCGCGGAACCCCGGACGGCCGTGAGGATCCGCCGCTCCTGGGCGAACCGCAGGTAGTCCTGGACGATCAGGATGTAGCCCGCGTACCCCATCCTGCGGATCACGCCGAGCTCGTGCTCGAGGCGCTCGCGAAGCTCGGGTGTCACGGAGCCGTACTTCTCGGCTACCCCGGTCTCCGCGAGGGCGCGCAGCTGGTCGTCCGCGGTGCGCCCATCCGGCAGCGGGAAGTGCGGCAGGCGCAGCTCCCCGAGCGGCAGCACCAGATCGACCGCGTCGGCGATCCGCAGCGTGTTCTCCAGCGCCGTTCCGTCCTCGGGGAAGAGCGCCGCCATCTGCGCGGCGGTCTTCAGGTACAGCTCCGGGTGATCGATCATCTTCAGCCTGTCGGCGTCGTCGACCGTCTTCCCGCTCTGGATGCAGACCATGATGTCCTGCGCCTCGGCGTCCTCGGCGTACACGTAGTGAATGTCGTTCGTGGCGACGAGCGGGATCCCGGTGCGCCGCGATACCTCTCGGATGCCCTCGTTCGCGCGCTCCTGCTCGGGCAGGCCGTGCGACATGAGCTCGAGGTAGTAGTTGCCCTCGCCGAAGATCGCGAGGTGCTCTCGCGCCACCTCGCACGCGGCTTCGATGCCCTGGTCCTGCACGGCACGCGACAGCTCTCCCTGGAGGCACGCCGAGAGCGCGATGAGCCCCTCGCTCCGCCCGCGCAGCAGCTCTTTGTCCATCCGCGGGCGGTAGTAGTAGCCCTCGATGTGGGCGCTCGTGACCAGCGAAACGAGGTTCTGGTAACCGGTGAAGTTCTTGGCCAGCAGCACCAGGTGGAAGGGCTTGCCGTGGCCCTCGATCCGGGCGTCGCGGTCGAAGCGGCTCCCGCGAGCGATGTACGTCTCGACACCGATGATCGGCTTCACGCCCTCCCGGCGCGCGAGCGTGTAGAAGTCGACCGCCCCGTACAGCGCGCCGTGATCGGTGAGCGCGATGGCCGGCATGCCGAGCTCTTTCGCGCGCAGGACCAGGTCGCGGATGCGCGACAGCCCGTCGAGCAGGCTGTACTCACTGTGGGCGTGGAGGTGGACGAACTGGTCCGAGACGGGAGCCCCTTCTGGAAGCGTTCGATGTCGATTCTAGCGCCGCCGATCGATCGGCGGTACCAGGATCGGCTACGGCCAAGCCCGCTGAAGCGTCTGCTGCGGATCGCTGCGGCACACAGCCATAGCGGCGGCCGTGGGATCGCCACCCGCCGCCGGTAGCCGCGAACGACGGCGCTGTGCTAGCGTCGGTCGCCGTGGTGGGTGCGGAGGTCCGCGGTCCGGCGACGCCGTCGAGCGACGCCATCCTGACCACGCCGGCGCTCGACTTCGTCGCGCGGCTGCATCGCGAGTTCGAGGCGCGACGGCAGAGGCTCATCGACGCGCGCCACGCGCGTGCGCGGGAGCTGCGTGAGGGCGGCACACTGGACTTCCTGCCCGAGACGAAGGAGCTGCGCGACTCCGAATGGCGCGTGGAGCCGGTCCCGGAGGACCTACAGGTCCGCAAGGTCGAGATCACCGGACCCACCGACCGCAAGATGGTCATCAACGCGTTGAACTCGGGCGCATCGGTGTTCATGGCCGACTTCGAGGACGCGAACACCCCGACGTGGGAGAACATGGTCGAGGGCCACCGCAACCTCATCGACGCGATCGACCGGACCATCGAGTTCCGCAACCCCGACGGGCGCGCGTACACGCTGAACGAGAAGACCGCGACCCTGGTCGTCCGCCCGCGCGGCTGGCATCTGATGGAGAAGCACCTCCACGTCGATGGCGGGCCGGTCGCCGGCGCGTTCATGGACTTCGGCCTCTACTCCTTCCACAACGCGCGGCGCCTGCTCGACCGGGGGACCGCGCCGTATTTCTATCTCCCCAAGCTCGAGGGGCGCCACGAGGCGCGATTCTGGAACGACATCTTCCGCTTCAGCCAGGACGCCCTCGGCATCCCGCAGGGCACGATCAAGGCGACCGTCCTGATCGAGGTGTTCACGTCGGCGTTCGAGATGGAGGAGATCCTGTACGAGCTGCGGGAGCACTCCGGCGGGCTGAACGCCGGACGCTGGGACTACATCTTCAGCGTCATCAAGAAGTTCCCGCAGCGCGCCGACTTCATGCTGCCCGACCGCATCCAGGTCACGATGGCCGTGCCCTTCATGCGCGCGTACACGGAGCTCCTCGTGCGGACGTGTCACCGGCGCGGCGCGTACGCGCTGGGCGGTATGGCCGCGTACATCCCGAGCCGCAGGGACGCGGCCGTCAATGAGGTCGCCCTCGGCAAAGTGCGAGAGGACAAGGTCCGCGAGGCGACCGACGGGTTCGACGGCACCTGGGTGGCGCACCCGGACCTCGTGCCCGTGGCGATGGCGGAGTTCGACCGGGTGCTCGGCGAGCGGCGCAACCAGCTCGAGCGCGAGAGGGGCGAGGTCCGGGTGACCGCGAAGGAGCTCCTGAAGGTGGGCGTGCCCGGCGGCACGATCACGGACAACGGGCTGCGCAACAACGTCAGCGTCGGGATCCAGTACCTCGCGTCGTGGCTTCGGGGGACGGGTGCGGCCGCGATCAACAATCTGATGGAGGACGCGGCGACCGCGGAGATCGCGCGCTCGCAGGTGTGGCAGTGGGTCCACCACCGCGGCAGGCTGCACGAGGGGCCGGAGATCACGGCCGAGCTCGTGCGGCGCATCGAGGACGAGGAGCTGGCCAAAGTGCGGGACGCCGTCGGCCCCGACTTCTTCGCGACGGGACGCTACGACGAGGCCAAGCGACTCTTCGAGGAGGTCGCGCTGTCGGATGACTTCGTCGAGTTCCTGACGCTGCCCGCGTACGAGCTGCTCGACTAGCTACCGGGCAGCGCCTCCATCACGGCGGTGAGGTCGTCCGCGATGAGCGCGAGTTCATCGCGCTTGGGCCAACCGACGAAGTAGCGGCGGTCCGTCTCGGCCTCGATCTCGTCGCGGCTCGCCCTTCCCTGCGGTGTGCAGCGCAGTACGTCGCCCTCGCGCCCGAGGTCACCGCGGCCCACGAGCGCCTCCACGTTGCGCAGGGCGTCGATGCGCTCCTGCTTGTGCTCGAGCGTCTTCGCGACCTCATCAGCGCTGCTCTTACCACTCCAGACCTGCGTGAGCACGTCGAGCTCGGGGCCGGCGTATCCGGCGTCCTGCCAGGCTCCGGTGTGACAGTCGTCGCGCCGCGCCCACAGCTGCCGAACGGCGTACTGGAGGCGCACGATCTCGCTCGCAGGCGCAGGCGGCGGCAGGCGGCGTGCCGCCTCGACGCGCAGGCTGCCGCTCGGGATCGTCGACGCGAGCCGCTCGAGCGCCTGAAGCGCGCGCCCGAGCGGCTGCGGCGGCAGGGACAGCTTGCCGAGGAACGAGCGGAATTCGCCCGTCGCGCGTTCGCGCGCTTCGCGCCCCTTGGGCGTGACGCGCCAACCGCCGTCCGCCGCCTCCGCGAGCCCCGCGGCCACCGCGCGCTCCCACTGCGGCGTCACGTTGTCCTTCGTCGCGTAGGGCGACCGCCAGCGGAACCGCTCGCGGGTCACGATGCCGCTCTCCGCGAGCGAAATGCCATCGCCCAGGATCGCGATCGTGGCCGCCGGGACGCCGGCGACATCGTTCGCGACGGACTCGAAGCGATCGCCGTAGGTGCGGCTCAGCTTCGTCAGGAACGCGGGGAACAGCTCGACGACCGGCTTCTCGCTCCACGTTCGCGCCGCCATCACAGCCTCCTTCTCACTCCGCGCCGCCGGATCGGGCTCAGGCCACCTTCTCGAGCAGCATGCGGTTCACGACGGCCGGGTTGGCGCGGCCTCCGAGTTTCGCCTGGACCTTGCCGACGAGCGCGCCGAGCGCGCGCTGGTTGCCGGCGATGTAGTCAGCGACGGCCTTCGGATTCTCAGCGAGGACGGCGTCGACCGCCGATGCGAGCGACGCTTCGTCCGAAAGCTGCCCGAGCCCGCGCGCGCGGACGATGTCGCCGGGATCGGCGCCGCTCTCCCACATCTCCGCCAACACGTCCTTCGCGGTCTTTCCGCTGATCTCACCCGAGGCGACGAGCTCCACGAGCGTCCCCAGCTGCGACGGCCGCACCTTGAGGTCGCCGAGGTCCGCGGACCGCTCCTTCAGGTGGCGGAGCAGCTCCCCGGTGGCCCAGTTCGCGACCTGCTTCGGCCGCGACGGCGCGGCCGCGACGGCCGCCTCGTACCAATCGGCGAGCGCGCGGTCGGCCACGAGGATGCGTGCGTCGTAGGCGGAGAGGCCGTACTCGCGCGCGAAACGATCGCGCCGGTCCGCGGGCATCTCGGGCAGCGCCGCGCGCAGCCCGGCCACGGTCTCGGCGGAGGGCTCCAGGGCGACGAGGTCGGGGTCCGGGAAGTAGCGGTAGTCCTCGATCTCCTCTTTCGACCGCTGCAGGAACGTGGCGCGGCGGGCCTCGTTCCACCCGACGGTGATCTTGCCGCGCCGCGTGCGGAGCGCGCCGCCGGCCTGCCACTCGCGCCACAGCCGGTCGGCCTCGTACGGCACCGAATCCTCGAGCGCGCGATAGCTGTTCAGGTTCTTGATCTCGCTCTGGGGCGGCCAGCGCGCTTCCCCATCCTCGGCGAAGCGGATGGATACGTTCGTGTCGAAGCGGCCTCCGCCCTCCTCCAGCCGGAACTCGGACACGCCCGCGTAGACGAGGATCTCGCGGAGACGTTCGAGGTACGCCAGAGCCTCGGTCGGGGACGAGAGGTCGGGATCGCTGACGATCTCGAGCAGCGGGACGCCGGACCTGTTGAAGTCGAGCAGCGAGTACTGCTCGCCTCCCTCGCTGCCGTGGACCATCCGCGCGGTGTCCTCCTCGAGATGCGCGCGCCGGATGCCGACCCGCTTGTCGCCGCCGCCATCCGCGGGCACGTCGAGCCAGCCCCTGGCCGAGAGCGGGAGGTCGAACTGCGAGATCTGATATCCCTTCGGCAGGTCGGGGTACATGTAGTTCTTGCGGTCGAACTTGGTATGCGGCGGCGTCTCGCAGTGCAGGGCGATCCCGGCCTGTATGGAGAGCTCGATGGCGCGCCGGTTCGGCACCGGGAGGGCGCCGGGGAGGCCGAGACACACCGGGCACGTCAGCGTGTTCGGGGGCGCGCCGAACCAGCGCGCCGCGCAGCCGCAGAACATCTTCGAGCGCGTCGCGAGCTCGACGTGCACCTCGAGCCCGATGACGAGCTCGTACGGGCGCGCGTCCACGCTCATCGGAACGTCGGGTCCGACGGCGCGGGGACCTTCTCGGTCGCCCCGATCACGCGGCTCGTGTTTACGACGACCTTCTCTCCCTCCACCGAGACAAGATATCGGTCGAACGGCAGCCGTCCCGCGCCGGATGGGTCACCCGGCACGGCAAACGCCGTAGCCGGCGGGGCGGCGGCCGCCCGGACCGCGACGAAGCGGCCGGTGGCGGGCTGCGCGATCCAGAAGGCGGCCTCCTCCGACACCAGCGGCGGCCCGTAGCGTTTGGCGGGTGCGCCTACGACGGGTACGTCTCCACGCGCGAGCACCACGCGCCCGCCGGGGACCACGGCGGGAGGCGTCGCGAGCTGCACCGCGAGCGCCAGGTACGCGACCGCCCCGACGAGGACCAGCGCGCCGAGCAGGAACGCGCCGATGAGGATCCACTGCCGCCACACGGGCGTCGGGTCGAGCGAATCCGGCGGCGCCCAGGCCTCCGGTGGCTGGTCCTCGTAGCGCGTCCCCATCAGCGCGTACCGGCCATCGCCGGATCCCGCTCCGTCAGCGCCGTCCGACGAAACGCTCGATGCGGTCGCACGCCTCTTCGATCTGCCCCATCGACGCGGCGTAGCACATGCGGACGTGCCCGGCTCCGCGCTCGCCGAACGCGCTGCCCGGCACCACCACGACCTTCTCCTCGTCCAAGAGGCGCTGCGCGAAGTCCTCGTCCGACAGCCCGGTCACGGCGACGTTCGGGAAGCAGTAGAACGCTCCCCTCGGCTCGAAGCACAAAAGACCCATGTCGTTCAGCCGGCCCCACATGCGCCTGCGCCGCGCGTCGTACTCGGCCACCATACGCACCACCTCCGGCTCGCCGTGCTGGAGTGCCTCCAGGGCCGCGTACTGCCCGGCCGTCGGCACGCACATGACGGTGTACTGGTGGATCTTCATCATCTGCTCGACGATCTCGGCGGGCGCGCACGCGTAGCCGACGCGCCAGCCCGTCATCGCGTACGACTTCGAGAAACCCGCCAGGTACACGGTTCGCTGCTTCATGCCGTCGAGCCCAACGATCGAGTTGTGCTCCGTCCCGTACACGAGCCGGTCGTAGATCTCGTCCGCGTACACGAGCAGGTCGTGCTCGCGCGCCAGAGCTGCGATCCCCTCCACGTCGCTCGCCTCGAGCACCGCGCCGGTCGGGTTGTTGGGGAAACCGAGGAGGATCGCGCGCGTGCGGGGCGTGATGGCCCGGGCGACGTCCTCGGGGAGCAGGCGGAAGGCGTCGCGCTCGCGTGTGGCGACGGGCACCGCCACGCCGCCAGCGAGAACGATACCGGGCACGTACGCGACGTACGACGGATCGGCGAGGATGACCTCGTCGCCGTCGTTCAGCGTCGCGCGGAGCGCGAGGTCCACGGCTTCGGAGACGCCGACCGTCACCAGGATCTCGCGCGCGGGGTCGTACTCGACGCCGCGCAGGCGCCGCGTATGCGCGGCGATCGCTTCGCGGAGCGCGAGGAGGCCGTAGTTCGACGTGTACTTCGTACGGCCCTCGCGCACCGACCGGATCGCCGCCTCGCGGAACGGCTCGGGTGTGACGAAGTCCGGCTCGCCGATGCCGAGCGAGATGGCGCCGTCGACGGACGCGACGAGGTCGAAGAACCGCCTGATCCCGCTCGCGGGGATGCGGCCGACCTTCTCGTTGGTAAGCGGCCGCCGCGTCATCGTCATGGTGCGCCCACCGTGCGTCCGACCTGCTCGTTCGGCAGCGGCCGCCGCGTCATCGTCATGGTGCGCCCACTGTGCGTCCGACCTGCTCGTTCGGCAGCGGCCACCGCGTCACGCTCATGGCGCGCCCACCGCGCCCGCGGTGCGCGCGGGCGGACGGAGCGACGCGTGCCCGGTGGCGCGCTCGTACGCCGCCGCGACGCGGAACATCGTCGCCTCCTGGAACGAGTTCGCGACGACCTGCAGCCCGACGGGCAGTCCCTCCGACAGTCCGCACGGGACCGAGATGCCCGGAAGGCCGGCGATGTTCACGGGGAGCGTGTACGCGTCGCTCAGGTACATGGCCAGCGGGTCGTCTACCTTCGCGCCGATCGGGAACGCGACGCCCGGCGAGGTCGGGGTCACGAGGGCGTCGACCCGCTCGAAGACGCGGTCGAACTCGGCCTTTATGAGCGTGCGCACCTTCTGGGCCTTCACGTAATAGGCGTCGTAGTAACCCGACGAGAGCGCGTACGTCCCGAGGATCATGCGCCGCTTCACCTCCGGCCCGAACCCCTGCCCGCGGGTCCTGCGGTACGTCTCGATGAGGTCCGGGCCCTCGACGCGCAGGCCATAGCGCACACCGTCGTAGCGGGCGAGGTTCGCCGACGCCTCCGCGGGCTGGATGATGTAGTAGACGGCGAGCCCGTGGTCGGTCGAGGGGAGCGATACCTCGACGACCTCCGCCCCCAGACCCTCGAGCTCGCGAAGCGCCTGGCGGACCGCGCGCTCGACGCCCGGCTCCATGCCCTCCACGAAGAACTCCCTCGGGACCCCAAGCCGCATTCCCCGGACGCCGGCCCCCAGGACGCGCCCGAGGTCCTCGGCCGGCCGCGGCATCGTCGTCGCGTCGCTGGGGTCGAGGCCGAAAAGCGCCTCGCACACCGTCGCCGCGCCCGCGACGTCGCGCGCGAAGGGGCCGACCTGGTCGAGCGACGACGCGAACGCGACGACGCCGTACCGCGACACGCGACCGTAGGTCGGCTTCATCCCCACGGCGCCCGAGAGGGCCGCCGGCTGCCGTATCGAGCCGCCCGTATCGGTGCCCAGCGCGAACACCACGCCGCCCGTCGCCACGGCCACCGCGGATCCACCGGAGGATCCGCCAGGCACGCGGTCGCGACACCACGGGTTGCGAACGGGGCCGAACGCGGAGTTCTCGCTCGAGCTGCCCATGGCGAATTCGTCGAGGTTCGTCTTGCCGATCATCACCGCCCCCGCCCCATCCAGCCGTCGCACGACGGTCGCGGAATACGGCGGCACGTAGCCCTCGAGGATGCGCGACCCGGCCGTCGTCTCGACGCCGGCGGTGCCGATGATGTCCTTGCAGCCCCACGGAACGCCGCACAGCGGCGACGGGTCGCCCCGTGCGAGGCGAGCGTCCGCTTCCGCGGCCTGCCGGCGGGCGCGATCGGCGCACAGCCGCAGCCAGGCGTTGTGCTCGTCCGCCCCGGCGAGCGCGAGCGACGTTTCCGCGAGCTCCACCGCGCTGGTCTCGCGGCGGCGCAGCAGCGCCGCGGTCTCGCCGATGGTCTCAGGGAGGCTACTGCGCATCGCGCTCCTCCAGCACCACCTGCACGCGGAAGAAGGTGCCGTCCTCCCCGCCGCGCGGCGCGTTCGCCAGCGCCTGTTCGCGCGTGAGGCCGGGCCGCACCTCGTCCTCGCGCATCACGTTCACCAACGGAAGCACCGAGGCGGTGGGCGCGACCGCGCTCGTGTCGACATGCTGCAGGCGGTCGACCGCTCCAAGGACCTGCGTCAGCTGCGCGGTGAAGCGGTCGAGCTCCTCGTCGGTCAGGCCGATGCGGGCGAGCAGGGCGACGTGTTCGACGACCGAGCGATCGATGGCGGTCACGAGGCCAGTTTAGTGGCGCGGCCGGCACGCTCGGGTCGCTCCGGCTACGGTCATGCGCGTGCGTGACGAGGGAGTCTTTCCCGCGGGCTCGGTCTCGCGACGCCTGGACCGCGAGCTGTTCATGCTCCTCGGCGGGACCGCCGCGCTGCTGATGCAGATCTCGCACCCGCTCGTCGCCGCCGGCGTCGCCGACCATTCCGACTTCCGGCGCGACCCCGTCGGCCGGCTGCGCCGCACGCTCGACACGACGCTTGCCGTGGTCTTCGGCGACGCCGCGGCCGCCGAGCGCGCGATCAGCCGGATCG
>JALYKU010000160.1 GCA_030774595.1 Chloroflexota bacterium
GCCAGCCAGTCGACGTGCGCCCGTGCTTTGGCCGCGTCGAACTCGCGCGCGATCGGGACGTAGCTGCCCGCCGGCCCGACGTACGGGCTGGCGACACGGAATGCGACGAAGATCGCCACGACCGCGAGCGCCGTGCGCATCGACAGGAACTTTCCGAGGGCGACCGGCGCGCGCTCGAAGAACGTCCGCAGGCCATGCCCCATCAGGTTGAAGCCGAGGATCGCGCTCGCGAACGCGGTCGCAGGAACGAGCGCGATCCACTGAGCGCGATAGATCTCGAACTTCCCCTGCGCGAGGATCGCGCCCCACTCCGTCGTCGCGAAGATGAACTCCGTGCCGCCGCCGCGACCGGTCACATCGGTCGACACGTTCTGCCCGCCGCCCACGACGATACCGAGGAAGCCCAGCTCACCGAGCACCAGGAGGATCGCGCTCGCCTCGAGGGCCGCGGCGACGGCGAGCATCGGAAGCAGGTTCGGGAGTACGTGACGCGCGAACACAGCGAACTCGGACAGACCAAGCGATCGCGCGGCCTCGAGGAATGGGCGCCCGCGCAGCGCAACGACGGCGGAGCGCGTCGCGCGGCCGAAGCCCCACCAGCCGGTGATCGCGAGCGCCGCGGCGAAGGCGCTGACGCCCGAGCGGATGTCGAAGGCGAAGATCCAGAGCATCGCGAAGAGGACCGTCGGGAACGCGCCGAACGCGTCGATGAGCGCCGACACGCCGCGGTCGAGCGGCGAGCCGGCGAACCAGCCCGCGAGCGCGCCGAGCGTTGTCCCGACGAGGAGGCGCACAGCGAGCACGACGAACGCGATCGTGAGCGTCGCGCGCGCTCCGTAGATCACACCGGCCCACAGGTCGCGGCCGTTGCGATCGGAGCCGAACGGGTAGCCGTACGTGCCCGGGTCATATGGCGCGAGGACGGAGCGAGGCCCGTCGATGATCAGCGTGGTGGTCTTGAGCGGATCGACGTTCGTGAGGAGCGGCGCCGCGAGCCCGAGGAAGATCCAGCCGCCGATGATCGCCGCGCCGATGATGAGCTGCCACGTGAGCGCTCGCCGCATCAGGACGCCGCTCCGGTGGACGCATGCACCAGACGCGCCGCTGCCGCATCAAGGGCGAACCGGACGATCGCGATCGTCACTACGAGAGCGCCAAGGAGCGTGCCCGCGGTCGCGGCATCGAAGCGCTGGATCGCCTGCAGGAGCGCAAACCCGAGCCCGGGCCACGAGAAGAACACTTCGACGACCGGCAGCGTCGATAGCCCGATCGAGAGTGCGGCGGCAATGGCGCCGAGGATCGGCACGAGCGCGTTGCGCAGCGCGTGCCGACCGATGACCACGCGCTCGAGCAGTCCCTTGGACCGTGCGGTCCGCACATAGTCGGCGCCGAGCTCCTCGTCGACCGCGACGAATGCGAAGTTCGCGATCTGGGCGAACGGCCGCGCCGCCAGGACGAGCGTCGGGAGGATGAGATGGTCGTCGACACCGAAACCGAAGCTCGGCCAGAGACGGACGTTGTAGCGACGAACCATCTCGGCCGACAGGAGGATGAGGAGGATCGCGAGGAGGAACGAAGGCGTCGAGATCACCGCGGTCATGCTGCCCACCAGCACCGCGCGCAGCCGCGAGCTGCGCGTGGCTGCGGCGACTACGCCGACGGTGACGCCGAGTACCGTGGCCAGCGTCACCGCGAGGCCGACCAGCAACATGCTCTTCGGATACGCGTCGAGCAGCACCTCGCCCATAGAGCGCCGCCGTCCACCGAGGATCGACGTCGAGGTGGCCTCGCCGAGCGAGCCTTGGAAGAGGCTCGAGAAGTAATCCTGTGTGCCCTCCCAGACCTGCTGGAGGATGTCGGCGATCGGCGCATGATCGAACCGGGTCCGCGCGGCGACGAGGGCGATCTGCGCGAGCACGACGATGAGAACGAACGTGAAGATGACGAGCAGGACGCGCGTGAGGACCGCTACGGCAGCGCGACTCAATGGAGGTCGGCGGGGGGCATGTCGACCTAGAATACCGAGCAAATTCCCATGAAGTTCTATGTCACGACCGCCATTGCGTATGTCAACGACCG
>JALYKU010000161.1 GCA_030774595.1 Chloroflexota bacterium
CGCTCGACGAGGCCGGCGACCTGCTGCCGCCGAATGGCGAGCGCTGGCTGAAGCCCGAGGCGCTGCTGCGCGAGCGCCTGGGTCACCACGCCGAGGCATTCGAGAACGCGCGCAGGATCGCCGAGGCCTGCGACCTCGATCTCGGATTCGCCTCGCAGCGGCTCCCGGGCTTCGCCGTCCCAGCGGAGCACACGGCCTTCTCGTACCTTTACGCGCTCTGCCAGGAGGGCGCGCGCGTGAAGTACGGCCGCATCACGCCGGCGGTCTCGAAGCAGCTCGCACACGAGCTCGACGTGATCAACCGCGCCGGTCTGTCGGAGTTCTTCCTCATCAACTGGGACATCGTCAGGTTCTGCCGGGAGCGGCGGATCCCCGCGCAGGGCCGCGGCTCCGCGGCCGACTCGATCGTGGCGTACGTGCTCGACATCACGAAGGTCGACCCGATCGCGCACGACCTGCTCTTCGAGCGGTTCCTCACGGAGGACTCGCGGACGATGCCGGACATCGATCTCGACATCGCGACGAACGACCGTGAGGACGTGATCCAGTACGTCTACGGCAAGTACGGCGAGCGCTACGCGGCGATGGTGTGCAACGTCGTGACGTACCGCGCGCGGTCGGCCTCACGCGAGGTCGCGAAGGCGCTCGGATTCCGCGCCGAGACGATCGACCGCATGGCCAAGGGCATCGACGTGTCCCGCGTGGCGGAGCTCGCCGCGACGCTCGAGAGCCGCGAGCTCGCGCGGACGGATGCGGCTGGCTTCGCGGGCGAGCTCGACGAGCGGGAGCGCGAGCGGCTGCCCGTCTTCCGCGAGATCGTCAACGCGATCGCCGACTTCCCGCGGCACCTCTCGATCCACAACGGCGGGATGCTCATCACCGCGCAGCCGCTCGTCGACACCGTGCCCATCGAGCGGGCGACCATGCCAGGGCGCAACGTCGTCCAGTTCGACAAGCGCGACGTCGAGGACCTCGGCCTCATCAAGATGGACCTCCTCGGCCTGCGCACCCTCTCGCTCGTCAAGGACGCGGTCGCGATGATCGAGGAGCGGCACGGGGCGCGGCTCGACCTCGGGACGCTGCCGCTCGACGATCCCGCGGTCTACGACCTCCTGTGCGAGGTCGACACCATCGGCCTCTTCCAGGTCGAGAGCCGCGCGCAGGCGCAGGCGCTGCCGCGCGTGCGGCCGCGCTGCTTCGCGGACGTCGTCGTCGAGGTCGCGATCATCCGGCCCGGTCCGCTGCAGGGGAACATGGTCAATCCGTACATCCGGCGGCGGCAGGGACGCGAGCCCGTCACGTACGCGCACCCCTCGCTCGAGCCGATCCTGAAGGAGACGCTCGGCGTGATCCTCTTCCAGGAGCAGATCCTGCGGGTCGCGATGGCCGTCGCCGGCTTCAGCGCCTCGGCCGGGGACCGGCTGCGCCGCGCGATGAGCCGCGCGCGTTCGTCCGACGACATGGAGCGCCTCCGCGAGCCGTTCGTGCAGGGCGCCCTGAGAAGCGGCGTCGACGCGCCGACGGCGAACGAGATCTTCGGCCAGATCGCCGCGTTCGCCGAGTTCGGGTTTTGCAAGAGCCACGCGGCCGCGTTCGCGCTCACCGCCTACCACACCGCGCACCTGAAGCTGTACTACCCGGCGGAGTTCACGGTCGGGCTCCTGAACAACCAGCCGATGGGCTTCTACAGCCCTGCGGTGATCGCGGGCGACGCCAAACGCCACGGCATCCGGGTACTTCCCGTCGACGTCAACGTGTCTTCGGCGAAGGCCGCGGTCGAAGCGGAGGACTCGCCCGATGCCTCGGCGAAGGAGCCCGAAGTGGAGGACCACTCACGGACGATCGCGGAGCACCGCATCTGCCACGAGCACGTGCGGCTCGGGTTCGAGGCCGTGCACGGTCTCGGCGAGACCGAGGCCGAGGCGATCGTGGCCGAGCGCGCCGCCGCCGGTCCATTCCGCTCGTTCGACGACTTCGCGCGCCGCGTCGCGCTCAAGGAAGAGGCGCTGCGCAACCTCGCGCTGGTCGGAGGGTTCGATCGCATCGGTGAGCCCCGCCGGGCGCTGCTGTGGCGCGCGCGCGACGCGCACCGCGCCTCCCCGGCGTTCACGCGCCGGGAGCTGCCGTTTCCGAGCGCCGCGCCGCCGGCGCTACCGATGTTGTCCGAGCGTGAGCGCACGGCGCTCGACTACCGCATTACGGGGATCCCGACCGGCCCACAGGTCATGGGCTACTACCGCGACGAGTTGCACCGGCGTGGCGTGCGGAGAGCGGCGGATCTATCCAGCGGAACGCACGGATCCGCAGTGCACGTCGCGGGCGTGGTGGTGGTGAAGCAGCATCCCGACACAGCGAAGGGTCACGTCTTCCTCTCTCTGGAGGACGAGACGGGACTGGTGAACATCATCATCCGTCCCGCGACGTACCAGCGGTACAAGCGCGTGCTCGACGCTCATTCCGCGGTCGTGATCGAGGGGCCGCTGCAGACGGTCGACGGCGTCATATCGGTGCTCGCGCGCCGGCTCGAAGGGCTCGACGTGTTCGTCAGGGTGGCCGCGCGATCCTGGCGGTAACGCCCCTTTGGGGCGCTGCTCGTGGATCCTTGAAGCCTCATTCGCACTCTGCTCAGGGCGACCGAAGAGATGCGCGGGCCTTGACCGTGGGGCCGCGGTGCACGTTCGCTCTTCAGGCCCGGGGGACTGAGGGGCCGGAGGGCCCCTCATGCGCTGCTACTTCACCGTCACGGTGGCGACCATGCTCGGGTGGCGCTCGCAGAAGTACGCAAAGGTCCGGGCCTTGTCGAACGCGAAGGTCCGGGCCTTGTCGAACGCGAAGGTGAACGTCTTTCCCGGGTCGATGACGGCCGCGAGGGCGGTCTCCTTGGCGTCCGGCTTGCCCGCGGTGACGGTGTGCTGCGCGGCGTCCTTGTTGGTCCAGGTGACTTTGGTGCCCGCGGCCACATCGAGGGTCGCGGGCTTGAACGTGAACCCCTCCGCGGCGACGTCGCTCGTCTTTGCAGCGGCCGATGTCGCCGCGGGCGCGATGGTCGCGACGGGCGCCGCCGTGCTCGAGCACGCCACGGCAAAGGTGAACGCGGTCCCCAAGGCGCAGAGCCGTGCCACAGCGCCCATGTCGACCTCCCGCCTCGTCGTCGAGAGGTATACGGGCCGCGAGCGGGCCGGGATCATGAACCGAGAGCGCCCCCGAGGGGGCGCTCTCGGCAAAAGGAGGGATGGGATGAACCAGTTCGCGGCGCCCAGCTTTCGGCGGCCCGCCCGAAGACGGCCTCGAGCCCCTCGTGGCGTGTCTCGCGGGCCACGAGGGGCTCCATCACGAGCACGGTCGGAAGGGCGTACGACATCCGCGCCGAGGCGGATCACTCCGGCCGGGCATTTCACTTAAGGCCGTTCTCTTCGCTTTGTGACGATCGGCGGACCTTCGTCCTCGGGCCCGACCGAACCTGCGTCGTCGTACTGCTCGATGTCCTTTGGCGCGTCCGAGGAAGGAAAAAGACCCCGGCCTTCCGGCCGGGGTCCTTGGTGTGCCGCTGAGGAGGTCCTTAGGCCGCAGCGAGCTCCGCGCGCGTGCCGAAGCCGATGTAGAGCGCGAGCGCGCCGGTGACGAGGTGGAGGAGGTTGTCGGCGAGCGGGTCCGCCCCTGCGGTGATGAGGTCCTTGAGGATGCCGGGAGCCACGAATCCCACGATCGCAAGGAGCACCAGGACCACGCCGATCACCTGCGACACGACGCGCGAGCTGTTCTCGCCCATCGGTGCGGCCGTTGCCGCCACGAGCCAGGCGGCTCCGATCAAGAGGTGGACGACGTTGTGGAGCAGGTTCACGCCAAAGAGCCCGAGCAGCGGACTCGGCAGAACGAAACCGAGGATGCCGACGAGCAGGTAGACCGCTCCGAAGACGAGAGCAAAGGTCTTTGCCATGTGACGGATCTCCTTCCTGAAGTTGTCAGCGGGCGGCCGCACGGACCAGCCGCTCCACGCGGAGTGTACGAAGTGCGTCCGCACCCGGATGACCTGCGCGCGCACGGTAGAGTTGGCGACCCATGCCGGTGATCCCATCCACGAGCGATCTCGTAGGGAGCGACAGGCCCGCGGACGACGGCAGGCTCATCGCGCGGATCGCCGGAGGCGATGCCGACGCCCTGGGCGAGCTGTACGACCGCCATGGCCGGGTGGTGTTCGGCGTGTTGTACAGGATGCTCGCCAGCCCGGAAGCGGCCGAGGAGGTCGTCCAGGACGCTTTCCACTCGGTTTGGCGCCAGGCGGGCAGTTACCGGACGGAGCGAGGTGCCGTGAGGACCTGGCTGCTCGCGATCGCCCGCAACGCAGCGATCGACTGGCGGCGGACAAAGGGGCGCCGCCTCGACCGCGAGGCCGCCATCGACGAAGCGGGGAGCCTCACGGACGATTCACGGGTGGACGACCAGGTCATCACCAGCCTGCGGGCGGAGCGCGTCCGAATCGCCCTCAGCGGGCTTCCCGCCGAGCAGCGCGAGGTCCTGGGCCTGGCGTTCTGGTCGGGCCTATCCCAGACGGAGATCGCCGCCCGGACGGGCACGCCGCTCGGCACGGTGAAGAGCCGCGTGCGCCTCGGCATGACGAAGCTTCGCGACCGCCTCAGTGACGAAGGCTCGGAGTCGCGATGATGGGCCGGGGCGGCGAGCACCCTCGGGACGAGCTCGCGGCCTTCGCTCTCGGCATCCTCGAGCCCGAGGAGCGCACGCGAGTCGAGGCGCATCTCGACGGATGCAGCAGCTGTCGAGCCGAGGCGCGGAGCTACGAGGAGACGATGTGGGACATCGCGGAAGCGTCGTCGCTCGCGCGGCCGCCCGCGCACATCCGCGAGCGGATCGTGACTCGCGAGCGCTCCCGCGCGCGGGCGCCACGCGTCGTCCGGCTAGGCCTCGGCGCGACCCTGGTGGACTTCCTTCGCCGGCCGATGCCGCTGGCCATTCCGCTTGGCCTCGCGGCGATCATCGTGTTCTCGGCGGTCCAGGCCGCGGAGCTGCGCGGGCGATCCGACGCGTACGCGCGCGCGCTGGATGGTGTGGTCGGAGCGAGGGTCGTGGCGCTCGCCGAGACGGGGGAGGCTCCCGGTCGCGGCTCGCTCGTGATCCCGAGCGGCGGCGAGCCGTATCTCCTGCTGAAGCTGTCGACACCTCCCGCGGGCCGCACCTGGCAGGCCTGGGTGCTGCGGGGCGATGTCGCCCTGCCGGCCGGCCTCGCCCAGACACGCGACGGCATCGACGTCATCGTGCTGACCGCGCCGCTGTCCTCGGGCGACGGCGTCGCCGTCACCCAAGAGCTCGCCGCGGGCGCGCAGCAGCCCACCACGAAGCCCGTGCTTCTCGGACGCGCCGGCTGAGCCAGCGCCTTCCAAGCGAGGCAAGTCGTCCCGCGGTACGAGATTCACGTCGACGCGCCTCTCCGCTAGACGCGGGTGCGTCGCAAACGACGTCGCACCCACTGCCGCGATCATCGGCCACGACCTCTGCCACGCCGGAGAGATCAATCACCTGCGCAGCCTGCTCGGCATCGATGACCGCTGGCGCTGGCAGCAGGAAGCTGGCTCGTTTCGCGCTCCGAACTGACAACAGCAAGCCGATTTACGCGGCTCGGCCGAGCTCCAGCCACGCATCGCGCATGAGGACGGTGCGGTGCACGCCAGTACGTTCGAGTCCCGTCTTCCGCTCTGGGGTCCCGGCCGGACTAGAGTCGAAGCATGACTATCCCGACTCGCATCGCTGTAGCCATTCTTGCGCTCGGTCTGACGGCCGACTGCACGTACCTGCCGACTCTGCCAGCACGGAAAGACGCGCCGCAAGAAGTTAGGCCGCCGGTGCCAAAGCTGCCCTAGCCCGCGCTTCATCGCGCGTCCAGGTCCGGCGGGCACGCTCACGGCGTTGCTCGTCGCCCGGTGGATCAGTTTCGCGCTTCTCGGGTTCTACAACTCGTGCCCGGCGGCGATCACGTACGCCGCGCGTCACCCGGAAGCGGTGACGCGGCTCGTCCTCTTCGGAGGCTCCGTCCGGGGCTGGTTACGCGATGCGCGCGCCGGAGACCGAGGCGCGCCGTGTTGACCCCGCGGATCGCTACCCGATCGCCTCGGCGATCTCGCGGACCGTCCGCAGCGTGTCTACCTCTGACACAGGCTTGTCGGGACGCAGCCGCACGATGCGCGGGAAACGCAGCGCATATCCGGATGGGTGGCGCGCGCTTCGCTGGACGGAGTCGAACGCCACCTCGATGACCGTGTCGGGCTCGACCAACCGTAGCCGGCCGCGGTCCGCGATGGTGTGCGCGAGGAAGTGCTGCGTCCGCTCGGCGATCTCCGCGTCGGTGAGTCCCGAGTACGCCTTGCCGACCTCCAGGAGCCGGTCGCCGTCGCGCACCGCGAAGGTGTAGTCCGATAGGACGCCGTGTCGCTTTCCGTGGCCCCACTCCACGGCGGTGACGACCACGTCGAGTGCCCGGAGCGCTCGCTTCACCTTCAGCCACTCCATCCCGCGCCGCCCCGGCCGGTAGGGGGAGCGGGGATCCTTGACCATCAAGCCTTCGTTCCCGCGCTCGCGCGCCTCGGCGAACTCCTTGTCGAGGGCGGAGGAGAGCTCTTCGCCACTCAGGTCCAACACGCGCTGCCGCGCGAATATCAGCGGCTCCTCCAGGGGCAGCGCTCTCAGGAGGGCCTGCCGCTCGTGCAGCGGAGCGTCGAGGAGGGCGCGGCCGTCACGCTCGAGGATGTCGAACGCGACGAGCGTCGCGGGAAGCTCGGCCTGTAGCGCCGGTTCCACGCCCTTCCGGCCGAGCCGCCGTTGGAACCGCACGAAGGGGATCGCGCGCCCACCGGCGAGGGACAGCACCTCGGCATCGAGGATGAAGGAGCCGGGCATGGCGCGAAGGGCGTCCAAGAGCTCCGGGAAACGATCGGTCACCCGGTCGAAGGTCCGCGAGTACAGCTCGACGCGTTCTCTCGACTTGTGCACCTGCGCGCGCACGCCGTCGTACTTGTCCTCGACGACGTAGGGCGGGGGAAACCGCTTCGGCACCTCCTCCAGCTGGAGGACGGGCGTCGCGAGCATCATCCCGATCGGCGTGAAGGGCACGAGGATCGCCCTCGCCAGCGTGCCGGCACGCGCGCGCACGGCGACCTCACCGATGTCGCCGCTCAGCATGTGCGCCCGGCCGACGGCCTCCCGCTCGGCCCCGAAGGCGCGCGCGACCGCATCCTCGAGGAGGCCCTCGCGCAGCCCGATCCGCGGCTCGCCGGTCATCAGCTTCACCACGTAGCGCGCCTCGGCCGCGTCGGTGCGCGCGAGGATCTCGCGCAACAGCGCACGCTTCGCCGCGGTCCCCTTCGCCGACGCGATGGTCGCGAACGCGGCCGCGATATCGGCCAGCTCGAGTGGCTCCCCCTGGCGGATGGCGCCGTCAAGGAGCTCCGCCGCGACGTCCCCGAGATCCGCGTGGCGCTGGTACGAAGCGCGAAGGTCCTCGGAGGAACGGCGGGCGCGTTCCAGGACCGCTTCGACGAGCGCGCTCCACCCCAGCGAAAGCACGCGCTCGTCCGCGCGTGCGAACGGCCGTCCGGCGAAGAGGCGTGTCGCGGCGGGCAGATCCGCTTCGTCGAGACCCGCGAGGTAGCGCGCGAGCGCGTTCATCTTCACCAGCTTCTTGGTCGTCGAGCGCACGGCATCGGCCGTGTTGACCCAGTCGGAAAACCGGGCGCTCAAGGGGAGGTGCCCGCCGCGTCAGGTCGCATGGGCACCATCATCCATGCGCCCGGCATCGGGCGGGCGCGCATACATGCGTCCGGCATCGGGCGGGCGCGCACGCTACCGTGCCCAGCATGCGCAACGCACCACCGGGCGGCGCGCCATTCCAGCAGGTGCCGTATGGGCACGAGCAGATCGCCTTCATGGTGCAGCCATGGTTCGACATCGACGTCCTCGCGTCGGCGACGGCGGTCCCGGTCGGGGACGTGGCGGGTGCTGCGCGCGAGGCGGTGGCCGCGCCGCTGGGCGGCCAGCCTCTGCGCGAGCTCGCGCGCGACGCGGTGCAGCGGGCTGGTACGCGCGCCGTTCGCGTCGTCATCGCGGTCACGGACCTGACGCGCGCCTGTCCGGATGAGGCGCTGGTGCCGCCGCTGCTGGACGAGCTCAATGCCGGCGGCGTCGACGACGAGCGGATCCAGGTCTGCGTGGCGGTGGGCCTGCACCGCGCGACGACCGACGCGGAGAAGCGCGGCAAGCTCGGTGGCGTCGTCGAGCGCGTGCGCGTCTTCGACTCCGACGGCAGCGATCCGGCGAAGTGGGCCGACCTCGGCACGATCCCGCCGTACGGCGTTCCGGGTTTCACCCAGCGCGCGATCGCGGATGCCGATCTCGTCGTCGCGACCGGCATCGTGGAGCCGCACCAATACGCCGGATATTCCGGCGGCGCGAAGACCGTGGCGATCGGCTGCTCCGGCGAGCCGGTCATCACCGCGACGCATGGCATGCGTTTCCTCGAGGACCCTGGCGTTCGGCTGGCGAAGGTCGAGGGCAACCCGTTCCAGGCGACCGTGCGTGAGATCGCGCGCCGGGCCGGCCTGCGGTTCTGCCTCAACGTCGTGACGGACGACCAGGAGCGCGTCGTCGCGGTCGCCGCGGGCGATCCCGATGCGGTGTTCGCGCACCTGGTCGCGCGCGCCGCCGCCATCTACACGCGGCCCATCGCCAAGCAGTACGACATCGTGATCGCGGGCGTGGGCGCACCCAAGGACGTCAACCTCTATCAGGCGTCGCGCGCCGCCACGTACCTGCGCTTCGCGCCGACGCCGGTCGTGCGAGAGGGAGGCGCGATCATCGTGCCCGCGCGGCTCGACGAGGGCGCCGGCGAAGGTGCGGGCGAGCAACGGTTCCTCGCGGCGCTCGAGTCGGCCGAGTCGCCCGCCGCGGTGGTCGAGCGCGCGCGACGCCATTTCGCGGGTGGTGAGCAGCGCGCCGTCATGGTCGCGCTGACGCTCCAGCACTGCCTGGTCATCGTGGCGGCCTCCGAAGCGCCCGAGGTCGTGCGGCTGGCGAAGCTGCGCGCGGCGGTGGACGTCGAGGAGGGACTCGACATCGCGTATGAGCACATCGGCCGCCCCACCCGAGCGAGCGTGCTGCTCGTACCTCGCGCGCTGCACACCCTGCCGGTGGTACAGAACTCGGGCTGACGGCCGCCCCCTTCGCGGCGCTCAGGCACGGAACTCGCTACGGTGTCGGGCGTATGGGGTGCTGTCTGGGCGGATGCTTCCGCCTGCTCTTCATGACCATATGGCGTGTGCTCGCCGCGGCGCTGCTCGCGGTCCTGCTGTCGCGCATCGACGACTACATCGAAGGCTCGGCCTTTCGCGAGACCCCCGGCGGCCGCGCCTGGCGCATGTATCGCGATCGGACGACGAAGAAGCCGCGCGTCGTCGATACCCAGGGCGGCCCGACCACGTAAGCGACCGTCCGGCCCGGTGCGGCGAACGCATCGTGTCCCGCGTCGCGCGCGCGACCGATGTTTCACCCGACGAACCCGGCTCCGCTCGAGCGCCTCGAGCTCGCGGATCCTGATGCGAGCGGGAAATCATTACATTGCGATCGTGACCCGCGTCGACATCTTCCGCATCCCGACGCGCATCGCGTTCGGGCGGGGAGTGGCGCTCACGCTCGCCGAGCCGCTGCGCCAGGTCGGTGCCACGAAGGTGCTGCTCGTCACCGATCCGGGGGTGATGAAGGCGGGCCTGGTGGCGCCGATCGAGGAGCGGCTGCGCGCCGCCGGGCTGCCGTACGAGATCTACGACGAGGTCGTCCCGGATCCGGGCGTCGCGGAGGTCCAGCGCTGCTTCGAGCGCGCGCGCGAGGCGGGCGCCGACGCCCTCGTGGCGGTGGGCGGAGGCTCCGCGATCGACACCGCCAAGATGGCCGCGGTCATCCTGACGAATGGCGGGACCGTCCTCGACTACGTCGGCCTCGACAAGGTGCCGAAGCCCGCGGCTCCCGTCGTCGCGATCCCGACGACCGCGGGAACCGGGGCGGAGATCACGATCAACAGCGTCATCGCGGATCCGGCGCAGCACAAGAAGCTCGTGATCATCAGCCCCAACGCGACCGCCATGTTCGCCCTCGAGGACCCCGACATGACGCGATCGCTGCCGCCGTTCCTGACCGCGATCACCGGCATGGACACGCTCGTCCACGCCATCGAGTCGTTCTGTTCGAGGAACGCGTACCGGACGACGGAGCTCCTCGCGCTCGAGGCGGTCCGCGACGCGGGGCGGGCGCTGCCCGCGGCGGTGAAGGACGGGGCCGACATCGACGCGCGCGAGGCGATGCTGCGCGCGGTCGTCAACGCGAGTCTCGCGTTCAGCAACACCAGGCTCGGCAACGTGCACGCGATGGCGCTTCCGCTCGGCGGCTGGTGCCACGTGGCGCATGGCACGGCGGTCGCGGTGCTGCTCCCGCGCGTCATGGAGTTCAACCTGGCGGCGGCCGAGGACAGGATCGCCGTGGTCGGCGAGGCGCTCGGCGCCGGCCGGGACGCGCGGCGCGCCGTGGAGCACGTGTACCGGATGAACGAGGACATCGGCATCCCGCCGCGACTCGGTCCGCTCGGCGTCGACGATGAGACCGTGCCTCTCATGGCGGCCGATGCCATGCTGTCGGGGAACATCCTGGCGAACCCCCGACCCTCGGTGCAGGCGGACATCGAAGCCCTCTACCGCGCCGCGATCTGAGGCGGCGATGCCCGTCGCGATCTTCGACATGGACGGCGTCCTGTACCGCGGCGCAGCGGTGCTTCCCCACGCGCGCGAGACGCTGCGGCGGCTCCGGGGCGAGGGCTGGCAGGTGTTCTTCGCGACGAACAATTCCACCGCGACGCGGCAGGAGTACGTCGAGCGGTTGCGGGCGCTGGAGCTCGGCGGCGATCTCGACCACGTCATGACCAGCGCGTTCGCGACCGCGCACTACCTGGAGCGGCTCGAGCCCCGGCCGCGCGACGTGCTCGTCGTCGGGGCGAACGGCCTGCGCGAGGAGATCCGCGGCACGGGCATCGCGGTGCGCGACGCGGAGAGCCTGCCGGGGCACGATCCGCCAGTGGCCGCCGCCGCCGACGGCGTCGACCCCGGGGCCATGCGCGAATACCTCTCGCGGCTCGACCTACCGCCGCCGGCCGACACGGTGGTCGTGGGCCTGGACCTCAATCTCACGTACGCGAAGCTGGCCGAGGCGCAGCGCGCCATCCTCGCGGGCGCGCGCTTCATCGCGTCCAACAAGGACCGGGCGTATCCCGTCCAAGGCCGGCTGCTCCCGGGAGCGGGGACGATCGTGGCCGCGCTCGAGGTGGCGACGAGCGCCACGGCGACCTGTATCGGCAAGCCCGAGCCGTTCCTCTTCGAGGAGGTGCTGCGGCGCGCGGGCGCGGACCACGGCTCCGTGGTCGTGATCGGCGACGCGTCCGAATACGACATCGTCGCCGCGCATCGGGTGGGCGCCACGGGCGTGCTCATCCTCACGGGGCTCACGGAGGAGAGCGCCTGGCGCGGCGCGGCCGGTGAGGCGGTGCCCGACCGCGTGATCCACTCGCTCGACGAATTGTTCGGCGTTCCCGAGGTCGCGAAGGAGTAGACGCTAGGCGTGCAGCCCGAGCGCGTGCAGGAGCGATGCGACGGCGTAGCCGAGCACGAAGCAGGCCGGGATCGTGAGGACCCACGCCGTGACGATGCGGCGGGCGATCCCCCAGCGGACCGCCGACAGGCGGCGCGTCGCGCCGACGCCGAGGATCGCTCCCGAGATCGCGTGCGTCGTGGAGATCGGGATGCCGAGGCGCGTCGCGACCTCGATGACCGTGCCGGCGGTGGTCTCCGCCGCGAAGCCGTTGATGGGCTTCAGCATGGTGATGCGCGTCCCCATCGTCTTGATGATGCGGAAGCCGCCGGTCGCGGTGCCGATGCCGATCGCGAGCGCGCACAGGACCTTCACCCAGTCGGGGATGTAGAAGTCGGGCCCGAGGAAGCCTCCGGCGAACAGCGCCAGCGCGATGATGCCCATGGTCTTCTGGCCGTCGTTTCCGCCGTGCGTGAACGCCATGTAGGCGCTGGAGACGATCTGCGCCTTGCCGAAGAAGCGGTTGACGACCGAATACGAGAGGTTCTTCAGCAGCCAGTACAGCGCCAGCATCAGCAGGTAGCCGGCGACCAGCGCGATCGTCGGTGAGAGCACGATGCCGAGCGAGGTCCGCTCCACGCCGGGGACGATCACGACACCCCAGCCATGGACCGATACCGCCGCGCCGATCACGCCGAAGATGAGCGCGTGGCTCGACGAGGTGGGGAGCGCCGCGTAGAACGTGAGCAGGTCCCAGGCGATCGCCGCCACGAGCGCGGCGACGACCAGGTCCTCCGTGACCTTCGTCGAATCGACGATCCCCTTACCGACGGTCGTGGCCACCGCGACGCCCGACAGCGCGCCCGCCAGGTTGAGGACGCCCGCCATGAGCGTCGCCTGGAACGGGGTCAGCACCCTCGTGGCAACGACGGTCGCGATCGCGTTCGCGGCGTCGTGGAAGCCGTTCACGAATTCGAAGAAAAGACCAAGGACCACGACCGCGATGACCAGCGCGGAGGCGCTATCCAGCAGCCGCTCTCCCCGTCACTTCTGCTTCACCACGAGCATCTCGATGATGTTGGCGACATCCTCGCAGCGGTCGATCGCCAGCTCGAGCTTCTCGTAGATGTCCTTCCACTTGATGATCTCGACGGGATCGAGCGAGTCGTCGAACAGCTCGCCCAGCGCCTCGCGGAAGATGTCATCGCCCTCGTTCTCGAAGGTGTGGATCTTGATCCAGTACGGCTCGAGTCCCTCGAGCTTCTCGAGCAGGCGGATCGCCTGGCAGAGCTCCGTCGCCGCTCCCGAGAGGACCGCGGCGAGGCGGTTCGCCGCCGGACGGATGGCGCGCACGCGGTACAGCAGCACGGTCTCGGAGACGTCGTACGAGAGGTCGGTCACGTCATCGAGGCGCGAGGCCAGTCCCACGATGTCCTCGCGGTCGAGCGGGGTCACGAACGTCTCGTTGAGGTTGCGGATGATCTCGTGGGTCAGCTTGTCCCCGTGGTGCTCGATGGCATGGATGTCCCGGACCTTGCGCTCGACGTCCGTGAAGTTGCCGAGGAGCGCTTCGAGCGCGCGCGCGGCCTCGAGCGCGTTCTCCGCGTGCTGCGTGAACAGCTCGAAGAAGATGCTTTTGCGGGGCATCAGTGAAAGGCGCATCGGGGCGAGTTTACGGGCGACACCGACCGCCGGCCTCGGGGCGCGAGTGGTCTGGCATCTTGTCCGTCCTGTAACGCGTCCGTGATCTTGTCCACCCAGACCGCGCCGCGCAGCGGTGCCGGCTGGCACGCTAGTTGCTTCCACCGGGCCGCCGACATATCGCCTCGGGTAGGGGCAGGAGGGACGGCGACCATGCTGCTGTTCGCGTTCGGTCTCATCGCTGGAGTGGCCCTTGGGCTGATCGTCATCGGCTTCCTCGCCATCGCGGCCTACGACCGCGGCTTCAAGGACGCGATGGATCGCCGCAAGGTCTGGCGCGCCGAGCTCGTCGCGCGGCAGGAGGCCGTCGGCGCGGCCCTGCAGCCGGCCCGGCGCACAGCGAGCTAGCCGCAGCCGCCGATCGGCACTGTGACCCCCGCTCCGGCGGGGGTCTTTCATTCCTGCGCGGAACTTGGCGGGAGGTCTGACAACATGCACGTCATGGGACAACTGAAGGCCGTCTGCGTCGGCGGAGGGCTCGGCGCTCCTGCCGTCATGGCGGGCCTCCGCCGGCACACCGACGACATCACGGGCCTCATTGCGGTCACCGATTCGGGGCGTTCCACGGGGAAGGTGCGCATCGCGCTCGACGTGCCGGCGCCGGGAGACGTTCGCAACGCGCTGGCCGTGCTCGCGGAAGGAGATCCCGCGCTGCGCCGGCTGTTCGCGCACCGTTTCCAGACGGACAAGAGCGAGGAGCTCAACGGGATGGCGTTCGGCAACCTCTTCCTCGCGGCGCTCACGCAGGAAGAGGGGTCGTTCCTGCGCGCGGTGCAGGAGGCCTCACGGCTTCTCGGGCTGCGCGGGCGCGTGCTCCCGGTCACCCTGTATAACACGCACCTCTGCGCGAAGCTCGCGGACGGCACGCTCGTGGAGGAGGAGGTCAACGTCCGCGCGCTCGGAAAAGCGCCCATCGAGCGCATCTACCTGAAGGACGGCGACGTCGAGGCGACGGCCGGGTCCGTCGAGGCGATCGCGGAGGCGGACCTGGTGACGCTGGGCCCCGGAAGTCTCTTCACCACCGTCTGCGCGTGCCTCCTCGTGCCGGAGATCGCGCGCGCCATCGCCACGACCGACGCTCGTGTCGTGTACGTGGCGAACACCACCCGACAGCCGGGGCAGACCGACACCCTCGGGCTCGCGGATCACGTACGAGCGGTCCTCGAGTACCTCGGCGGCTCGGGCCTTGACGCGGTGCTCCTGAACAACGACCGGCTGCCCGACCACCTCCGGGATCACTACGCCGACCTCGGCCTGCTGTACCTCGAGCCGACCGTGGAGGAGATCGACGCGATCCGGGACCTGGGCGTCACACCGGTCCTCGCACCGGTGATCGACAAGTGGACCGGTCCACGCGATCTCTGGAACAAACAGGATTGCATCCGCCACGATCCCGCGCGCGTAGCGGACGCGCTGGTCCGTCTCGTCGACGACCGCGAGCGGCCGGCCCTGCGAGCGCTTCCCTGAGCCGTCACTTCCTCTCGATCGCGGATCTCGAGGTCTCCGAGCTGCGGGCGCTCCTCGACGACGCCCTCGCGCTGAAGCGCGGGCGGCCCGGCGGCAACGCGCTCCGCGGCCGGTCGCTCGCGATGATCTTCGAGAAGCCCAGCCTGCGCACACGCCTGTCCTTCGAGATGGCCATGGACCAGCTCGGCGGCCACGCCGCCTATCTCTCGCCAGCGGAGGTCGGCCTCGGGAGGCGTGAGAGCGTCGCCGACGTCGCCCGGGTGGTGAGCCGCTACGTGGACATCGTCGTCCTGCGGACGTTCACCCACGAGACCATGGAGGAATTCGCCCGGCACTCGACCGCGCCGGTGATCAATGGGCTCTCCGACCTCTCGCATCCATGCCAGGGGCTCGCGGACACGCTGACGATCTGCGAGCGCAAGGGCGAGCCGCGCGCGGTGGTGGCGGCGTACATCGGCGACGGGAACAACGTCGCGCACTCGCTGATGCTGTGCGCCGCGAAGATGGGCATGACGCTGCGCGTGGCGAATCCCGAGGGCTACGCGCCGTCCGCGCGCTACCGCGAGCTCGCGGCGGCCGCGGCGCGCGAGACGGGCGCCCGGATCGAGCTCGGCAGCGACCCGATCGCTGCCGTGCGTGATGCCGACGTCGTGTACACGGACGTCTGGACGAGCATGGGGCAAGAGCAGGAGTACGAGCGCCGTCGCCGCGCCTTCCACGGATACCAGCTCAACGCGCAGCTGCTGGCGCACGCGAAGGCCGATGCCATCGTGCTCCACGATCTGCCCGCCCACCGCGGCGAGGAGATCACGGACGATGTCCTCGACGGTCCGCAGAGCGCCGTGTTCGATCAGGCCGAGAATCGCCTGCACGCGCAGAAGGCGCTGCTCCGCTGGCTCTGCGGCGCGACGACGCCGGAGCGGGCGTTGTGAGCGACGAGCGCGTCATCCTCGCGGACTGCTGCGAGGACTGGATCGTCGAGTGGGGCGGCTTCTACGAGCCCGGTCGTCGGTTCGCGTGTCCCGAGTGCGGCACCGCATGGGAGAAGACCCGCGCGGACAGCTACCGCCGCGGCGACGGTTCGCAATTCGCGCGGCGGACCAGGTCAGGGCCGCAGGCGGACTTCCCGTATCTCGCCGCGGTGGACGGGCGCCAGCCGAACGTGGACCGCTGCTGCGCCAAGATCCTCCTGCGTCACGGCGAGCGCATGCGCGACGGCGACTTCGATTGCCCGGTCTGCTCGACGCACTGGGAGCGGAGCACCGAACGCCTCCACGGCCTGCGCCTGCCCGTGTTCCGCAAGCGCGGCCTCGACGAGCCGCTCACGATCCAGGCCGGCCGCACGCGCCCGTTCCTCGTCGCGCTGTCTGAGTACTCGCCGCCGCGCGATTGAGGCGCGATCGCGCGGCGCGTATTCCGCCATGCGGGCCGCTCGTTCGCGGCCTGGCTTTCGCGCCGCGCCAGGATCTGTCCATGGGTCGTGTCGCCGCTGGTGAGCGCGACCGAGGCGTCGGTCTGGAAGGGTTGAGGCTATGCTGTCCACCCACCGGACCCGTTCGGGTCGGCGGAGGGACGCATGCCCGTCTATCTCGACATCCACCACAAGATCGACGGTTTGACAGGCGAGGCGGTGGCGAAGGCTCACCAGGCGGACGTTGCCGTCCAGGGAAAGTACGGCGTGAGGTACATCCGCTACTGGTATGACGAGGCCACTGGAAAGGTGTTCTGCCTCGTCGAGGCGCCGACGACCGAGGCTGCCAGGGCCTGCCATCAGGAGGCGCACGGACTTCTCGCGGACGAGATCTTCAACGTGCAGGAGGGCGCCTAAGGGTTCGCGACCCCAGCGCACGCTACCCGGCCGGGCGGAGCGGAAGCTCGGGGCCCGAAATCGCCACGAGGCCATCGAGCGGTACCCATAGCCCTCAGTTCGCCCG
>JALYKU010000162.1 GCA_030774595.1 Chloroflexota bacterium
GCGTATCCGAGCGCGAGGGCCTCCGGCGCGTGAGGCCGCGCACGATCGCGATCGACGGGCCGGCCGGCGCCGGGAAGAGCACCATCGGCGCGCTCGTCGCCGAGCGCCTCGGATACCTGTTCCTCGACACCGGGGCGATGTACCGCGCGGTGGCGCTGGCGGCGATGCGCAGGGGCATCGACCCCGACGACGGCGCTCGGCTGGCGGACCTCGCGCGCGACGTACGCATCACCATCGGACCGCCGACCGTGCGCGACGGCCGTACGTACACCGTCCTTCTCGACGGCGATGACGTCACGTGGGCGATCCGTTCGACCGAGATCGACGCCTGCGTGTCGCAGGTGGCACGGATCCCGGCCGTCCGCGACCGCTTGGTCGAACAGCAGCGGGCCCTCGCCGAACGCGGACGCGTGGTGATGGTGGGACGCGACATCGGCACGGTCGTGCTGCCGCATGCGGACCGGAAGATCTTCCTAACGGCCTCCGCCGCGGAACGCGCGAAACGGCGCGAGGAAGAGCTGGCGGAGCGCGGTCAGAAGCGGCCGCGCCAGGAGCTGCTGCACGAGATCCTCCGACGCGATCAACTCGACACCGAGAGGACCGTTGCACCGCTCAAGGCGGCCGCCGATGCGGTCGTCGTGCAGACCGATGGGCTCGCCGTCGGGCAGGGCCTGGATCGCGTGCTCGAGATCGTCGCTCGACCATCGCCGCCGGCGTGAGAGTCGGCGCCCCGGAGTGGCCCGAGCGCCGGCTGTGGCTATGGCGCCTCTTGTATCCGCCGATCCGCGCTCTCGCGCTCTTCCTCGCGCCGGTGCGGTTCGTCGGCGCGGAGCGGCTTCCGCCCAGCGGTGGTTTCATCCTCATCGCGAACCACATCAGCTGGATGGATCCGCCGTGGATCGAGTTCGCCCTCGGCCGCGCGATCCGCTTCATGGCGAAGCAGGAGCTCTTCGAGCTCCCGATCCTCGGATTCCTGCTGCGCGGGATCGGCTGCTTCCCGGTGCGCCGCGGCGAGGCCGACCGCGAGGCCATGGCGACGGCGCTTCGGGTCCTGGCCGCGGGCCATGCGGTGGGCTTCTTTCCGGAGGGCCACCGCAGCCCGAACGCCGCGCTGCTGCGCGCGCACCCCGGGATCGTGCTCCTCGCGCGGCGCTCCGCGGCACCGCTCGTTCCGCTCGCGATCACCGGCTCCGACCGCGCCAGGCTCGGGCGGTTCTGGCGCCGCGACATCACCATCCGGGTGGGAGAGCCTTTCCGGGTGACCGACCTTCCGGAGTCGGCCGGCCGGGATCGTGAGGCGGTCGCGGACGCGGTCATGCGGCGCATCGCGGCGCTTCTCCCGTCGGACATGCGCGGCGCGTACGGGTAGTGCCCCGCGGCGCAGGGTGTCTGTCCATCGCTCACCGGATGGCGGGAAACATGACGAAGGACCATCTGGCGCTGGTCTGACCACATGTTGAGGGGCCTTCGGCCTCTCAGACCCCGAACTGCAGGACCGAAAAGTGGCCGACCCCATCCGTTCGCCGACCGCACTCCTTCACGTCCGCGTCCTGGAGGCCGCACTCCTCATCGAAACTGGCCACCGATCCGGCGGTCTACGGCCGCCAAAGGGCCGTAGACTGAGGTAATGGAAGTGCTCCTCGCCCGCGAGAACGGCTTCTGCTTCGGCGTCAAGAAAGCGGTCGAGCTCACCCTGGCCGCCGCCGAGACCGGGAAGACCGTTCACAACCTCGGGCAGGTCGTCCACAACCCGAAGATCAGCGAGCGCCTGGCCGCCCACGGCGTCAAGGTCATCGCCGATCCCTCGGAGGCCGGCGAGGGAGTCGTCGTCATCCGAGCGCACGGCATACCGCCCGAGACCCGCGCCAAGATCGAGGCGCAGGGGCTCGAGTGCATCGATGCGACCTGCTCGCTCGTGCTGCGCGCCCAGCGCTTCACCAAGCAGCTCGCGGACGAGGGATACCGCGTCGTGATCCTGGGGACCCCGCAGCATCCCGAGGTCATCGGGCTCGTCGGCTTCGCCGGCGACGACTTCGTCGTCGTGGAGACGAAGCATGAGTGGGAGAAGCTGCCCAAGATGAAGAAGGCCGGCGTGGTGTCGCAGTCGACGCAGCCGCCATGGGTCTTCAAGGAGCTCGTGGCGCACGTCGTGGACATCTCGCAGGAGACCAAGGTCTTCAACACCGTCTGCCCGGTGACCGTCAAGCGGCAGAACGCCGCGACCGAGCTCGCGCAGCAGGTGAACACCATCGTGGTCGTCGGGGGAAAGAACTCCGCGAACACCCGCGAGCTGGTGAACCTCGCGCGGATGCAGGGCCGCACGGCCTACCACATCGAGCACGCCGACGAGCTCGAAAGCGACTGGGTCGCAGGCGAGGAACGCGTCGGCCTGATCGGCGGATGCTCCACGCCGATGGAGACCCTGCTCGAAGTCAAGGAGCGCGCCGAGGCGCTCACCGCCTAAGCGATGCCGCGGCCGGTCGTCGCGGTCGTGGGACGGCCGAACGTCGGCAAGTCGACCCTCTTCAACCGGCTCGTCGGCGAGCGTCTCGCGATCGTCGAGGACACCCCCGGGACCACTCGCGACCGCATCTACGCGACGTGCGAATGGCGCGGCCGCGAGTTCACCCTCGTGGACACGGGCGGCCTCGACGGCGCCGCCGAGGACCGCTCGCCCGAGTCCGCGGCGCAGCTCGCCGCGGCCGTGCGGCACCAGGCTGCGCTGGCCATCGAACAGGCCGATGCCGTGCTCTTCGTCGTCGACGCCAAGGCCGGGCTCCTGCCGCTGGAGCACGACGTCGCCGACCGGCTACGGCGCGGCCGCAAGCCCGTGATCGTCGCCGCGAACAAGAGCGACTCGTGGCGCGGTGAGGCTCAGGCGAGCGAGTTCTACGAGTTCGGCCTCGGCGAGGTGTACCCGGTGTCGGCCCTGCAGGGCACGGGGACGGGAGACCTGCTCGACGCGGTCATCACCGCGCTCCCCGCGGAGACGGCGGACGAGGAGGCGCACGACGCCAGGGTGGCCATCGTGGGGCGGCCGAACGTCGGCAAGTCGAGCTTCCTCAACGCGCTGGCGGGTACCGACCGCGCGGTCGTGAGCACCCTCCCTGGGACCACCCGCGACACCATCGACACGACGCTCGAGCGGGCCGGCCGCCGTGTCCTGCTGGTGGACACCGCGGGCATCCGCAGGCGCGGCCGGATCGAGCACGGCATCGAGCAGTACTCGCTCCTGCGCACCGTCCGCGCGATCGAGCGCGCCGACGTGGCGGTGGTCCTGGTCGACGCGGTCGAGGGCATCGCCGCGCAGGACCTGCACATCGCCGGGTATGCGCTCGAGGCCCGTGTGGGTATGGTGCTCGCCGTGAACAAGTGGGATGCTGTCGAGCGGAGCGCTGAGATGACCGCTCGCTTCGAAGCCGACATCGCCCGTGAGTTCCACTTCGCGCCCTGGCTCGGAAGCCGCTTCGTCTCGGCGAAGACCGGCCGCGGCGTCGAGGCGGCGCTCGCCGACGCGCTCGCCATCGTGGACCGCCGCGCCACACGCATCGCGACGTCCGACCTGCACCGCCTCCTCGTCGACGCCATCGGCGCGCACCCGCCGCCCACCGATCACGGTCGCGAGGTGCGCTTCCACCACGTGACGCAGGCGAGGGGACCGGCGCCGACGTTCGTGTTCTTCGTCGACCGTCCCGACGCCGTCCACTTCTCGTATCAGCGGTACCTCGAGAATCGCATCCGGGAGCGCTTCGACTTCGCGGGCACGCCGCTGCGTCTCGAGTTCCGCGGAGCTCGCGAATGACCAGCCTCGCAGCGGTCCTCCCGGTGCTCGCCGGTCTCTGCGGCTACGCCGTCGGCTCGTTCTCGAGCGGCTACGTCGTCGGCAAGCTCTATCGCAACGTAGACCTCCGCCGCGTGGGATCGGGCTCCACTGGTGCGACGAATACCCTGCGAACGCTCGGCCTGGGCGCCGCGCTCCTCGTCGGGCTGCTCGACATCCTGAAGGGCGCGGCCGCGGTGTGGCTCGCGGCGTTCCTCGTTCCCGAGGGCGACGGGCGCATCGTGGCGTCGGCGCTCGCCGCCGTCGGCGCCGTCGCGGGCCACTGCTGGCCGGCGTTCCTCGCGGGCCGCGGAGGGCGGGGCGTCGCGACGGGGTTCGGCGCGCTGCTCTTCGTGGCGAGCCCCGCCTGGCTCGTGTCCGTCGCGGCGTTCGCCATCGCCGTCGCGGTCACGCGGATGGTCTCCGTGGGCTCGCTGGCCGCCGCCGGTGGCGCGATCGTCGGATACGCGCTCTTCACCGTGCTCGGTGTGATCTCGTTCCATTGGGCCGCGCTGGCGTTCATCGTCGTGTCGGCGGGCATCATCACGTTCCGCCACAGACCGAACATCGAGCGCATCGTGCGCGGCGTGGAGCCGAGGGTGGGGAAGCAGGGACAGCGGGCGTGACCGCGCCCGACGTGGCCGTCCTGCAGGGCGGCGCGTGGGGCACCACGCTGGCGACGATCATGGCCCGCGACGGCGGCAGGCGCGTGCTGCTGTGGATCCGGGACCCGTCGCAGGCCGGTGAGGTCGCGTCCCGGCGGGAGAACGTGCTCTATCTCCCGGGTGTGCGGCTCCCGAACAGCGTCGAGATCACGAGCGACATCGCGCGCGCCCTGGTCCCGGATGACCTCGTGGTCGCCGTGCCGAGCGCGGGCGTTCGCGAGCTTCGCGACCGCGTCGCGCCGCTCCTTCGACCGCGCCACCGCCTGTGCTCGGCGACGAAGGGCCTCGCCGAGGACGGCCGGCGGATGAGCCAGCTGTGGTCAGAGGTCCTGCCCGACGATCGCATCGCCGTTCTCTCGGGTCCGAACATCAGCCGCGAGATCGCCGCCGGTCTCCCAGCACCCACGGTCATCGCGTCGGCCGATCCCGGCACGGCTCGACACTTCCAGAGCGTCGTGAGCACGCCGATGTTCCGCGCATACACGAACGCCGACGTCGTCGGCGTGGAGCTGTGCGGGGCGCTCAAGAACATCGTCGCCCTGGGCGCGGGCGCCATCGACGGCATGGGCTACGGCGACAATGCCAAGGCGGGCTTCGTGACGCGTGGCCTCGCGGAGATCGCGCGGTTCGCGTTCGCGGAGGGGGCGAACCCGCTGACGGCGGCCGGGCTTGCGGGATTCGGCGACCTCATCGCGACCTGCACGAGCGCGCATTCACGCAACCGCACGGTGGGAGAGCTCCTGGCGAAGGGTGTGCCGCTCTCGGAGATCCGCCAGCGACTCGGCGGGCAGGTCGCCGAAGGGATCGGCACGACCGAGGCCGCGTGCGCCGCGTCGCGCCGTCGCGGCGTCGAGATGCCCATCGCCGAACAGACGTACGCCGTGCTCTTCGAGGGAAAGCCCGTGCGGGAGGCCATGCGCGAGCTGATGGACCGCGAGCGCGGCGACGAGATCTCGGGTCCGCTGGCGGAGGTGTCGCGCCTCGTCATGGGCGCCGCCGCGCGGCAGGTCCCGCCGCCGTAGTATCGGACGCGCCCACCGAGATCGACTCCGCTGGAGGGAATGCATGTTGTCCATTCGTTCGCTGCTCGCCCCGCGTGTCATCGTCCATGCGCACTGCGATATCCCGTGCGGCATCTACGACCCGGCCCCCGCGAAGATCGCGGCAGACACCGTCGCCAAGATGGTCGAGAAGATCGAAGGCGCCGCTGGCGACGCGGCGCAGCATGGCCCCGACGAGCTCACCCATCACAACACCCTGATCCGCTCCGTCACCGTGAAGGAGGAGCACGCCCAGATCTGCAAGCGCGAGCTGCTGATCCTCTGGACCGACTACTTCAAGCCCGAGCACCTCGAGAAGTACCCGAAGCTGCACGAGACGTTCTGGAAGGCCGCGAAGCTCTGCTCGAAGAACAAGCAGAGCGTCGATGCGCAGGCCGCAGCGGATCTTCAGGCCGCCGTGAAGGAGATCAGCGACATCTTCTGGGCGACGAAGAAGGGCTAAATTCTGCGATAAACCCCTGCTCGCGCTGCGCGTCTCGCGGGGGCCCGCCTGCGTGCCGTCTCGGCGGGACGCCGCTTCGGGCTGAGCCCTCGCGGCTATTTCACCCGCGTCGCGGTCACGGGCCGGAGCATGGAGCCGACGCTGCGCGAGGGCGACTGGCTGATCGCCGTGCCGCCGCGGCGGCTCCTTCGCGCCGGTGACCTCGTTGTCCTGCGAGACCCGCGCGAGGCGCGGCGGTTGCTCGTCAAGCGCGTGCGAGCTCTGCGTCCTGATGGGAGCTGCGAGGTCGCCGGCGACAACGCCGCGCTGAGCAGCGACAGCCGCACGTTCGGCCCGGTGCCGCGGACGCAGGTCGTCGCTCGCGTGGCATTCCGGTACGCCCCGCTCGCGCGGATCGGTAGGGTGCGGTAGGCGGGTCGGCAATACCATTGAACGCATGACAGATCTGACGTGTGCTCGGTGCAATCTGACCCGCGAGGGCGCCGGCCGTGTGGGGCTGCCCGATCCCCTCGGCGCGGAGATCGAGGCGCGCATCTGCGCGGAGTGCTGGAAAGAATGGCTGCAGACGCAGATCCGCGTCATCAACCACTACGGCCTGCGGCCCGTAGAGAAGGACGACCGCGAGAAGCTCTATGCGTTCACCCGCGATTTCCTCGGTCTCGCGCCGGTCGGGGATACGGTGGAACGATGATGCAAGAGGAAAGCGGTACGCCGATAGACTAAAGCGGCGGACGGGGTGTAGGTCAGCTTGGTTAGACCGCGACGCTGGGGGCGTCGAAGTCGACGGTTCGAATCCGTCCACCCCGACAGCCCTCGCAGATCTCCCCTCATGGCGCTTCCACCGACACGTCGCCGGATGCACGGGCAGCACGGTCTGCGGTTGAGTCTGGTGGGAGTCGGCGCCCGCTCCGCCCGCCGCGGGATCGTCCGCAGGCACCCGGAGGGCTCGAGGCCCTTGACACTGCAGCTGTCGCAGTTAGAGTAGCGTGACGCAGGTGAAGCGCGCAGAAGCGCCCTACGCAGGAGCTGCAGTGGCCGACCCAGGAGCCGAGGATGAGTACCTCACGACCGACGAGGTCGCCAGGCGCCTGCGTGTCCACCCTACGACCATCTTGCGCCGCCTCGGCGCGATGGACGACGCGGACCCCACGCGGATCCCCGCGGTGCGGGTCGGTCGGGTCTGGCGCATCCCCAGGCGCGAATTCGAGGAGTGGCTCGGCCGCTCCAGCCATTCCGGACGCCCGTCCGGAAGGCAGAAGCGCCTGTTCTGACGCGCCAAGCCAGCCCTGGGGAAAGGAGGTGAGGTAGATGCCGGCGAAGAAGAAGGCCGCCAAGAAGACCACCGCGAAGAAGAGCACGAAGAAGAAGAAGTAGCCTTCGCTTCGTGACGGTCAGGCGCCGCGGGCGGGCGGCGCTGGACCGCAGCGGGCAGCGCGAGTAACGCCCACCGGCGGTTTCCCGTTCCCCTTTACGACCCGTGTTGTATCCAAGACTCATTGCGGTTGCGCTGATCCTGTCCAGCCTCGCGCTCTGCGCCGGCCTGCTCCTGCCTTTCGGCCTCACGGCGGCGGCCGACACCGTCGCCGCGGCCGACATGCTCCTCGCGCAGAACCAGATGCGCGCCGCCATCGGCGCGCCGACCATCCCCGCGGACCCGCGCGTGGTCTCCGCCGCCCAGCACCACGCGGATTACTCGTCGCTGAACGGCGTTGGCGGGCATTACGAAATGGTGGGTCTGCCCGGCTACACGGGCGTCACGCCGCGCGATCGCGTCGCCGCCGCGGGGCTGGGTGCGACCTTCGTGAGCGAGGTCGCGGCCAGTGGCAGCAGCGGCACCGCCGCGGTGGCGCAGCTCTGGGACGCGCCGTACCACCGTCTGGGCCTCATGCATCCGAGCGCGGTGCTCACCGGCTGGGGCCACTCGGACCTGGGCGGGCGCGAGACGACCGTCGGTGACCTCGTGTACGACTTCAGCGTTCGTCCGACGCCGTACGTGCGGTCGCCGGCGGCCGGTCAGGGCGGCATCCCACCCTCATGGGCGGGGGGCGAGTCGCCGAGCCCGCTCCCCGCCGGGACCGTGGGGCCCGTCGGCTATCCGATCATGGTCGTGTACTCCGGCGGCGTGAATGTCGTCATGCGGGCGGCCGAGATCATCGCGCCCGGTGGTGTGCGGCTGCCGATCTGGTATGCGCCGCAGCAGTTGGAGAGCGACTACCAGGTCATCGTGCCGCAGCGCCCGCTTTCGGCGGGCACCGCCTATCACGTGCGCTTCGACATCACCGTCGGCGGCCAGTACGTCACGAACGAGTGGGACTTCACGACCGCCGGCGCCCTCGCCGTGACCGCACCGCCGCCGGCCCCGGTGAGCGGCGGCACATTCCACTCGGCGTTCGTCGATCAGACCGCCTACCCGGTGCTGCAGCCCGGCGCCACCGGCAGCGTGACCGTGCGCTTCAAGAACAGCGGCACGGCGGGGTGGCAAAGAGGCGTCCCACGGCAGCAGGCCAACCTCGGCTTCATCGGTGACGTGTCGACCTTCAGCGACCTCGGCATGAACGTCGGATGGCCGGCGACGAGCCGCGTGGCCACGACGACGGAGGCGACCGTCGCCCCGGGCGGCGTCGCCACGTTCACCTTCAGCGTGCGCGCGCCGGCGTCTCCCGGCGTCTACCAGCTGCCGTTGCGGGTCGTGATCGACGGCGTGACCTGGCTCGAGGACCTGGGCGTCTTCATCAACGTGTATTCGGACGCGGGGTTCCACAGCCGCTGGCTCTCGCAGTCCGCGTCGCCCACGCTCCGCGCCGGCGCCGTAAGCGCGCCGCTGACGATCGCATTCACCAACACGGGGTCCCAGCACTGGGTCAGGGGCCTCGTCGCGCAGCAGGCGAACCTGGCGGTCGCGCGCGACGACCTGACGTTCGGCTTCCTCGGAGTGTCGTGGCCCTCGGCGAACCGCGTCGCGGTGCAGGTCGAGGCGGATGTCGCGCCGGGCGCCGTGGGCACCTTCGTGTTCCAGGTCCGCGCCCCGCAGATCCCGGGAATCTATGTCCTCCCCCTGCGCCCGGTGATCGACGGACTCGTGTGGATGGAAGACCAGGGCGTGTACATACCCATCACCGTCGTGCCGTGATGAGCGCCGCCCGCGCCTGCCATTCGCGCCGACGCGGCGGGCGCGTCAGCTCCCGCCGGTGAACACGGCGGCGGTTCCCGCCGACGCGGCCGGGTCCGTCAGCTACCGCCGGTGAATATGACCTCGAATTCCTCTTTGCATCCAGGACACCGGACGCTCGCCGCGTAGGGCGGATCGGGAGGGACCCCCAGGTGCTCCCGCGTGACGAAGCGGGGACCGATGGCATCGCCGGAGAACGGACACCGTGTGCGATACGCGAGAAAGTCGCGACGGTCCACGCCGATGCGCCGATCGCGGGTGTCCGTTTGCATCGCGGCTATCGTAAGCGGGGTGCCTCGAAAAGGCCGCAGCAAGGTCGCGACGGAGACGAAGACGCTTCGCGTCGGCGATCCCGCGCCCGATTTCGCCCTGCGCACCCACGCCGGCGGCGACTTCACGCTGTCGCAGCACCGCGGCAAGCGCGTGGTCATCGCGTTCTTCGCGTTCGCCTTCACCGGTACCTGAAGCGCCGAGGCCCCGGCCCTGAAAGCGCTGCAAGAGCGCTTCGTCGGCGGCACCGCCCAGGTCGTGGGCATCTCGTGCGACACCGTCTACAGCCTGAAGGCCTGGGCCGAGCAGCTCGGCGGTCTCAACTATCCGCTGTGCTCCGACTTCTGGCCACACGGCCAGGTGACGAAGTCCTACGGCGTCTTCAACGAGGACATCGGCCGCCCCGAGCGCGCGATCATCGTCGTCGACGCCGAGGGCATCTGTCGCTACATCGACGTGCATCAGCTTCGCGAGGTGCCCGACGAGACCGAGATCGCGGAAGAGGTCGAAAGACTGGGAGAGCCCGAGTAGCGGTCGGCGTGTGAGGTGCGGATCCGGGCCGCCGATGTCGCGCGATGCAAGTATCCCGTCCCGGCCACTGATCACGATCCGGGGCGGTAGAAGAGGCCGACCAGCGCCCCGAACGTGAGCGCGGACACGAGCCCGGTCAGCGTGTCGCCGCGACCCGTGCCGGAGCGCTGCGCGGCCGCGGGC
>JALYKU010000163.1 GCA_030774595.1 Chloroflexota bacterium
CTTCGTCGCGGAGCGCCTGCGGATCAGCCCGATGCCGCTCCTCATCTCGACCGTGCTCGCCTCGAACATCGGCGGCACTGCCACGCTCATCGGCGATCCGCCGAACATCATCATCGGCAGCCAGATGGGCAAGGACTTCAATGACTTCCTGCTGAACCTCGCGCCCGCCGCGACCGCGGCCCTCGTGGTCTACCTCCTCCTCGCGCGCTGGCTGTTCCGGGACGAGCTGCGTGCCGCGACCTCCGCGCTCGAGCCTGAAGACATCGCACGCCTGGTGGACGAGGAGCGCAAGATCATCAACGTGCCGCTCATGTGGATCTCGCTCGCCGTCATGGCCCTCACGATCCTGGGTTTCCTATTCAGCCGGGCGCTGGGCCTCGAGGGCGCGACCATCGCCATGACCGGAGCCGTGGTCCTGATGATCGTGGCGCGCGAGGACGTGCACGAGATCTTCAATACGGTCGAGTGGCCGACGCTCTTCTTCTTCATCGGCCTGTTCATCCTCGTCGGCGCGGTGGTCAAGGCCGGCATCATCTCGGACCTGGCGACGGGCGTCCTCTCGTGGACCGGCGGCCGCACCGACCTGGCCGCGCTCCTGGTCCTCTGGATGAGCGGCGTCATCTCGGCGATCGTCGACAACATCCCCTACACCGTCACGATGGTCCCGCTGATCCAGGCGCTCGGCCAGAATGTCGATCGAGAGCCCCTGATCTGGGCGCTCGCGCTCGGCGCGAATCTCGGGGGTAACGCCACGATCGTCGGCGCCTCCGCTAACGTCGTCGTCGCAAGCATGAGCGAGGCGCGCGGCTACCCGATCACCTTCGTCCAGTACCTCCGGTACGGAGTACCCGCGACACTCGCGACGATGGTCGTGGCAACGATCGACATCTGGATCCGCTACCTGGTGCTCTCATGACCGCCTCGAAGACCGAGTTCCGGCGCAAGCTCGACCGCGCGCTCGATTCAGACAAGCTGCGCG
The DNA here is from genome assembly GCA_030774595.1 of Chloroflexota bacterium. The sequence continues at coordinate 980 of JALYKU010000163.1, forward strand.
TCGCGCTCCATCGCGCGCTACCCGCGCTCAGCCTGCGCCGCGCCGATCGCATGCGCGAGGTCGACTGGCCGGGCCTGCGCGCGGACCTCACGGAGCGGAAGAAGCGCGCGATCGACGACATGCCGGCGCTCATCGACCGCTTCACGCGGGAAGCCGAGGCGGTGGGAGCAAAGGTCTACCGGGCGGTCGACGCAGAAGAGGCCCGTCGTGTGGTCACGGCGATCTGCCGCTCAAAGAAGGCCAAGCTCGTCGTGAAGTCGAAGTCGATGGCGACCGAGGAGATCGAGCTCAACGAGCACCTCGCGGCCAATGGCATCACCGCCGTCGAAACGGACCTCGGCGAGTGGATCATCCAGCTCGCAGGCGAGCGCCCCTCACATCTCATCGCTCCGGCGATCCACAAGACGCGCGAGGAGATCGCCGCGCTCTTCGCGAGGGTCGTCGGGCATCCGGTCAGCGACGACACCGCGTCCCTCGTCGCCATCGCGCGCGAGGAGCTCCGCGGCTCGTTCCTCAAGGCCGACGTCGGCATCACCGGCGGCAACATCCTGATCGCCGACACCGGCACTCTCGTGCTCGTGACGAATGAGGGCAACGCCGACCTCGCGACGAGCCTTCCGGCCGTGCATATCGCGGTCGTGGGCGTGGAAAAGGTCGTCCCATCTCTCGACGACGCCGCCGCGGTGCTCAAGCTGCTCGCCCGCAGCGCGACCGGTCAGAAGATCAGCACGTACACGCAGTTCATCACCGGGCCGTCCCGCTCGGCGGACATCGAGCTCAAAACGCAGATCGGCGTGCACGGCCCCAAAGAGCTGCACTTCGTCCTCATCGACAACGGCCGGACCGCGATGCGCGAGGACCCGGCCTTCCGCGAGGCGCTGCGCTGCATCAAGTGCGGCGCGTGCAGCAACGTCTGCCCCACCTATCAGGTCGTCGGCGGTCATGTCTTCGGCCACATCTACACCGGGCCGATCGGGCTCGTCGTGTCGCCGTTCCATCACGGCCTCGACAGCGTCGCCTACGAGCAGCAGATGTGCGTCGGCTGCAACGCGTGCGACACGGTGTGTCCGGTCGGCATCCCGATCGCGTCGCTCATCACCGACGTGCGTGCGCTCGCGGTGCAACGCACGGGCATCCCGTGGACCAAACGGGTCGCGCTGTCGCAATGGACCTCACCGCAGCGGATCGATCGCATGACCGGCTGGCTGTCAGCGCTGCAGGGCCCGCTCCGGCACGGCAGCCTGGTGCGCCTGCCGTTCGGCGACCTCGGAAAAGAGAAGAGCCTCCCCGCGGTGGCCGAGACCCCGCTCCATTACCGGGCCCGCGAGATCACGCAGACGAATCCGACCGACCCGGTCGTGCAC